>NZ_JAGTJY010000223.1:0-8850 GCF_018195695.1 Achromobacter sp. Marseille-Q0513
ATGAAATCCTGCTTGTCGATGCCCTCCAGCAGGTCCCGGGCCCAGGGGCGGGCGCAGATCACCAGGGGCAGGCCGGCCGCCTGCAGGGCACGCAGGCTGGGCAGGCTCATGCAGACATCGCCAACCCAGTTGGGCAGGCGGACATACAGGCAGCTGAATTCGGACATGGGCGGGCGCCGGGGCGCAGGTCAGGAACGGGACAGGGGGCGGACGGCGGCGCGCAGCCGGTACAATCCACCGCATAATTGTATTGAAGCGAGTAATTCCTTTGAATTCTGCCGCACGCAAAGCGACCTTGGGCTCCGAGCCTGTCAAAGCCGAACTCTGGGGGCGGATCTACAAGCGCGTGGGCGCCTATTGGAAGGGCCTGGTGCTTGCCATCCTGCTGATGGCGGGCGCGGCGGCCACCCAGCCCACACTGGCGGTCATCATGAAGCCGCTGCTCGACGAGGGCTTTTCCGGCGTCAAGCCGCATTATGTCTGGTCCCTGCCGCTGGCGGTGGTGGGACTGATCTTCGTGCGCGGGGTCTGCAATTTCTTCAGCGACTACCTGCTGGCCTGGGTGGCCAACAATGTGCTGCTGGGCATGCGCCGCGACATGTTCGAACGCCTGCTGGGGCTGCCCGACGCCGACTTCAAGACCGGCGACACCGGCCGCCTGCTGAACCGCTTCACCATCGACGCTGGCAACGTCACCGGCTACGCCACCGATGTGATTTCCGTGCTGGTGCGCGAAACCCTGGTCGTGATCGCGCTCATCTGCGTGCTGCTGTACATGTCCTGGGTGCTGACCCTGATCATCCTGATCATGCTGCCAGTGTCGGTGCTGGTCGCCCGCGTGTTCATCAAGCGCCTGCGCAGCATCAACCGCGACACCGTCAACATGAATGCCGAGCTGACCCGCGTGGTCAGCGAGGGCATCGACGGCCAGCGCGTCATCAAGCTGTTCGACGGCTACGAAGTCGAGCGCGGCCGCTTCGCCTTCGTCAGCGGCAAGCTGCGCCGCTTCGCCATGCGCACGACCACGGCCGACGCCGCGCTGACGCCGCTGACCCAGGTCTGCATCTCGATTTCCGTGGGCGCGGTGATCGCCGTCGCACTCAGCCAGGCCAATAGCGGCGCCTTGACCGTGGGCAGTTTTGCCTCGTTCATGGCCGCCCTGGCGCAGATTTTCGATCCCATCAAGCGCCTGACCAATGTGGCCGCCCGCATGCAGAAGATGCTGGTGTCCGCCGAAAGCGTGTTCACGCTGATCGACCAGAAGCCGGAAATCGACCAGGGCACGCGCACGCTGCCCGAGCCGGTGCGCGGCCGCGTGGAATTCCGCGGCGTCGGCCATCGCTTCCCCGACGCCGACCGCGATACGCTGAACGATGTGTCCTTCACCGTCGAGCCCGGCCAGACCGTGGCGCTGGTGGGCCGCTCGGGCAGCGGCAAGACCACGCTGGTGAACATGCTGCCGCGTTTCGTGCTGGCCGAGAGCGGAACCATCCTGGTCGACGACGTGCCCGTCAACGACCTGACGCTGCGCAGCCTGCGCTCGCACCTGTCGCTGGTCAGCCAGGACGTGGTGCTGTTCGACGACACCATTGCCGCCAACGTCGGCTACGGCGCGCTGGGCGAGGCGAGCGAGCAGCAAGTCCGCGACGCGCTCGCCGCCGCCAACCTGCTGGAATTCGTCGAGAGCCTGCCCAACGGCCTGCAGACCCAGGTGGGCGAGAACGCCGCGCGCCTCTCGGGCGGCCAGCGCCAGCGCCTGGCGATCGCGCGCGCCCTGATCAAGAACGCGCCCATCCTGATCCTGGACGAGGCCACCTCGGCCCTGGACAACGAATCCGAGCGCCAGGTCCAGGCCTCGCTGGAACGCCTGATGCGCGGTCGCACCACGCTGGTCATCGCGCACCGCCTGTCCACCGTGCAGAACGCCGACCGCATCATCGTGCTGGACGCCGGCAAGATCGTCGAACAGGGCGCCCATTCCGAGTTGCTGGCTGCCAACGGTTTGTACGCGTCGCTCTACAAGATGCAGTTCCGCGAGGACTAGGACTCACCCCGAAGCGCTTGCGCGCTGCCCCTGGAGGGGCATGCCTGCGGACCGGCAAAGCCGGTTCCGCGGCATCCCGATGGATGGCGACCGATGCTTTAGATGCCCGACTGAGGGCTACCCGAACCAGGAGAAGCCTCATGTCCGTGCCCGCCGAAGGCAATCAACTCGTCAACGTCGTCGTGCTGCTGGGCGCGGCGGTGGTCGCGGTGCCGTTGTTCAAGCGGCTGGGGCTGGGGTCGGTGCTGGGATATCTGGCGGCCGGCCTGGCGATCGGCCCGTTCGGCATCGGCTTCTTTTCCGATCCCAAGTCCATCCTGCACGTCGCCGAGCTGGGCGTGGTGATGTTCCTGTTCATCATCGGGCTGGAGATGCAGCCCTCGCGGCTGTGGAAGCTGCGGGGAGAGATCTTCGGCCTGGGCGTGGCCCAGGTGCTGGCCTGCGGCGCGCTGCTGACCGGGGTCGGCCTGCTGGTCGGGCTGTCGGCGCCGGCCGCGTTCATGGCGGCCATGGGCTTCGTGCTGTCCTCCACCGCCATCGTCATGCAGATCCTGGCCGAGCGCGACGAGACCGCCAGCGCCCAGGGCCAGCGCATCGTTTCCATCCTGCTGCTGGAAGACTTGGCCATCGTGCCGCTGCTGGCATTGGCCGCGCTGCTGGCGCCCGCCGGCACGGGCGGGCACGGCGACCCCTGGACCCAGGCCGCCATCGCGCTGGGTTGCGTGCTGGCGCTGCTGGCGGCTGGTCGATGGCTGCTCAATCCGCTGTTCCGCCTGCTGGCCGCGGCCCGCGCGCGCGAGGTCATGACGGCGGCGGCGCTACTGGTGGTGCTGGGCGCGGCCTTGCTGATGGAGCTGGGCGGCCTGTCCACCGCGATGGGCGCATTCCTGGCCGGGGTGCTGCTGTCCGAATCCACCTTCCGGCACCAGCTGGAAGCCGAGATCGAACCATTCCGGGGCATCCTGCTGGGCCTGTTCTTCCTGGGCGTGGGCATGTCGCTGGACCTGTCCGCGGTGGCGCGCGAATGGCAGCTGATCCTGGCGGCGGTGCTGGTCTTCATGGCGGTCAAGTCCATCGGCGTCTATGCCGTCGCCCGCGCGCTGCGCGCCTCCCATGGCGAGGCGCTGACCCGCGCCGCGCTGTTGGCGCAGGGCGGCGAGTTCGCCTTCGTGCTGTACGGCGCGGCCGCCGCGGTCGGCATCTTCGACGCCCATCTCGCGGCCGTGCTGATCGCCGTGGTCATCATTTCCATGGCCCTGACCCCGCTGTGCGTGCTGGCGCTGCGCTGGCTGCTGCCCAAGCCGGCGCCGTCCATGGACGGGGTGGACGTGGCGCGCGACCTGGACGGCTGCGCGCTCATCATCGGTTTCGGGCGGTTTGGCCAGATCGTCACCCAGGCAATGCTGGCGCGCGGCATCAAGGTGTCCATCCTGGATACCGACACGGACGCTATCCGGGCCGCCGCCAAATGGGGCGTCAAGGTCTATTACGGGGACGGAACCAGGGTGGACATGCTGCGCACCGCCGGCGCCGAGACCGCCAAGCTGATCCTGGTCTGCATCGACGACCCCAAGGCCGTCAACCACACGGTCAAGCTGATCAAGTCGGAATTCCCCCTGGTCAAGCTGGTGGTGCGCGCCTATGACCGCATCCATGCGCTGGCGCTGGTGAAGGAGGGCGTGGACTTCCAGGTGCGTGAAACCCTGGAGTCGGCCCTGGCCTTCGGCGAAGCCGCCCTGCGCGAAGCCGGGGTGCCGGCGGACGAGGCGGAGGAAGCGATGGCCGACGTGCGCCGGCGCGACGCCGAGCGCTTCGAGCTGGAAGTGGCCGGCGGCCTGTTCGCCGGCCGTTCCCTGCTGTACGGCAACATGAGCAGCCCGGCCGACGGTCGGAACGACCAGCCGGACCGGGAGACGCCGGAGAGTCACGAGGCGGCGCGCAGCACGCCCATGTGACAAGCATTCGCGGCATCTATGTAAAGCGATCTTTGCATTTATTTTCGCTTCATTTCACGCGCAAGCCGCGCCTGCTGAGTTAGATTGGGCCGGTCGGTCCTTCATTCCGAAGGATCCGCCGCCAGGAGGCCGCCATGCTGCAATCAGATCGCATCACCACGCCGCCGCAAGCCATTGGTTTCGAGCTTGCCCGCCGACAGGCCGCCGTGCTGCGCTGCGGATTTTCAGCGCAGGCGATGCGCGAGCTGGTATCGCACACGGGGGCGGGCGGACCGGCCTGGGCCATCGGCGCCCACCGTGAAACGGACAAGGCGCGTGGCGCCAAGGGCTTTCCGTTCCGCATCGCCGCCGCCGTGTCCTGATCCGGCGGCCGGCCGGCGTCAGGGCTGGGCCATCGCCGTGCGGCTCTTGCCCGCCGATTTTGCCAGGTACAGGGCCTGGTCGGCCGCGTGCAGCACCGAGGCCCTGTCGGCGCCGTGGCGCGGAATCAATGCGATGCCGACGCTGCCGCCGATGCTCACCGGCTTGTCCTGGTCCAGATCGTAGGGCAGGGAAACCGAGGCAATGATGCGTTCGCCCAGTTCGCGCGCCTCGGCCTCGGACAAGCGGCCGGCCAGCAGCACGAATTCGTCGCCGCCGATGCGCGCGGCCACCGCGTCCGCCGGCTTGAGTGCGACCAGGCGGGCGGATACCTGGGTCAGCAGCGTATCGCCCGCCGCGTGGCCATAGGGATCGTTGACGGCCTTGAAGCCGTCCAGGTCCAGATAAAGCACCGCATATTCCGCATGTCCGTGGCCGGCGTTCCGGACGGCGGTGTCCAGCGCGCCGAACAGGCCGTGACGGTTGAGCAGGCCGGTCAGTGAATCCTGGCGGGCATGCAGCTCGTTCTCGCGCCGCGCGAGCATGGTGGACACCAGCATGTCATTCAGGCGGTACGAGGCCATGGACATGGACGTCATGTACAAGGGCACCTGCACCAGCACCAGCCACAGGATGGATTCGTGGGTGAACAGCGCGCCCAGCGCGCAGGGCCCGATGCTCAGGGCGACCATCGCCGCGGACAGGCGCGGCGCGCCGAAGTTGCGCACGCAGATGCCGCCCACCATCGACGCTGCCGACAGGCAGGCCAGCGTGGCGGCGATCCAGTCGCCGCTGAGCAGGCTGATGAAGGTGCCGTAGCCTACGCTCAGCGCCCAGCAGAGCGCCAGCACCACGTACAGGTCCGTGTGCGTGGGCTTGCCGGCGAGCGCTGCCCGGCGGGCCGAGATCAGCACCACGATGCGCGAGGCGCAGACCAGCGTTTCCAGCGCCAGCCACAGCAGGAAGGGTGGCTCGGGGCGGCGGAAGGTGATCAGCGCGGCGACCATCAGCGTATTGATGATGCCGCCGAAGAATATCGGCAGGGATCCGAACAGGCCGCCCAGCAGGGCGACCTGGATATCGGCGGGCACGTTGCGGCCGGGCTTGACCAGCCACTTCGTCATGCGCCATGTCGGCAAGCTGTAGATCCGATCCTTTTTTTCCATAGTGTCTCGGAGGCGGCCGCGGGTCCGGTTCAATTCGGCTCGGTCCATGCACGCGGCCAGCATTGCGCCATGGTAGCCGGGGACGGCCGCGGGCGCATCATACGGCAAGCGCCCGCGTCACGTATTCACGGTGTGTTTACACCATATGTCGCCGCAGCTTGCGCGGCTTCACATGGCCCGGCATTATCTGGCTGCTGCTTTACAGGATATGAATCCGGCCCCGGGCCGCCGCGAAGGAGCGCCGTCTTGAAGCCCCACGGCTATGTGCACCGCGCCTTGTACTCCTTGGCCGCGCTGGTCGCGGTGGGCATTTGCGTGGCCGCGGCGGCCTTGCTGTGGGCCGACCGGCGCGGCACCTGGGACGCGGCCTACGTGGCGTCGCGCAATCTGGCCGACGGGCTGGCCGGCGCCATTGGCCGCACGCTCCACGTCTACGACCTGTCCTTGCAGGGCGTGATCGAACGGTTGCACGAGCCGGGCGTGGCGCTGTTGGCGCCGCAGACGCTGCATCGTTTCCTGTTCGACCGCTCCGCCTCGGCAGAGTACCTGGGCACCATCCTGGTGCTGGACCGCGACGGCCTGGTCCGCTACGACTCCGCCTCCATCGCGCCGCCCCTGACCAGCTTCGCCGATCGCGATTTCTTCCGGGTCCATCGCGACGCCGACGACGTGGGCATGTATCTCAGCCGTCCCTACCGCAGCCGCCTGCGCGGCGGCGACGAGAGCCTGGCCGTCAGCCGCCGGCTGGCCAATCCCGATGGCAGCTTCGCCGGCGTGGTCGTGGGCACGCTGCGCCTGGCGTATTTCCGCGACCGCTTTTCGGGCCTGTCGATCGGCGAGCGCGATGTCATCACCGTGTTCCGCAACGACGGCGCGGTGCTGGCGCGCGACCCGTATTCCATGAGCGACCTGGGCGACGACCTCGCCATGTCGCCGGCCTTCCAGCAATTCCTGATCCGGCGGGAGGGCGCTTTTGTCGGCATCCTGTCGCCGGACGGCGTGCGTCGCCTCTATACATTCGACAGTGTGGCAGGCACACCCGTGGTGGTCGCCGTGGCGCTGGCCGTGGACGAGGTGCTGCAACCCTGGGTGCGCCGGGCGATGCTGATCGTGCCCGTCACCATCGCCCTGTCGGCGGCGGTGCTGGCGCTGATGTGGTTGTATCGCCGCGAAATGGCGCGGCGCGGCGAGGTCGAGCGCAGGCTGGAGGCGCAGGCGCATACCGACGGCCTGACGGGCATCTCCAACCGCAGGCTATTCGACGAGGTGCTCGAGCGCGAGTGGCAAAGCGCGCTGCGCGAGCGCGCGCCATTGTCCCTGCTGTTCGTGGATGCGGACCACTTCAAGCGCTACAACGATCGCTATGGGCACCAGGAGGGCGATGCGCTGTTGAGGCGGCTGGCTCAGGCCATCCGCCAGAAGGCGCGGCGGCCGCGCGACCTGGCGGCGCGGTATGGCGGGGAAGAGTTCGTGTTGTTGCGGCCGCGCACGGAAGGGCGGCAGGCCGCCGTCATCGCCGAACGCCTGCGCAAGTCGGTCGCCGCCTTGCGGCTGCCGCACCAGGACAATGACGGGGGCATCGTCACGCTGAGCATCGGGGTGGCGTCGGCGCTGCCCGAGCCAGGGCAGGCGGCTGCCAGCCTGGTCGAAGCCGCGGACGCGGCGGTCTATCGCGCCAAGGAGGCCGGCCGCAACCGCGTGGCCATGGCCGGCCGGTAAGGCGCCGGCGGGCCGGCTGCGCGCCGCCCGCAAGGCGGCGCGCTTCAAGCAAGGGCTCAGCGGCCCAGCATCACGGCCTGCAGGCGGGTATGCGCCTGCTGTACGTTGCGCGCCTGGGTGTTCAGGTCTTGCAGCATCGTGTTCAATTCCTTCTGGACGGCCGGATCGCTGACCTGGACCATCGAGCCGGAGATCTGGATTTCCTTCTGGTGCTGGGCGACGTAGTCGGCGATCTTCAGGCTGCTGTCGAAGGTGGCGTTGATCTGCGGCAGCACACTGCGGAAGGTGTCGGCGGGCAGCGTCACGGTCTTTTCATAGGCCTTTGCATAGACGGCCTTCAGGTCGTCGGGCTGCTTGAGCTGCGCGCGGGCGGCGTCGGCCTTGCCTTGCTGTTCCTTCAGCGCCACGCCCATGTCGTTGAGCGCCGTCTGCACCGTCTTCAGGTCGTCGCGGCGGGTGACGATGTCGCTCAGTGTACGCATGCCGCCCTTTTGCATCAGGCTGTTCAGCGGCTTGACCGATGCGTCCATGCCCGAGTTGAAATCCGTGATCACGGCGTAGTGCGTGGCATAGTCACCGAAGGACTTCTTTTCTTCTGCTGTCAGTTGCGGCACGCGCACGCCGGGCTTGTCGATGATGCGGGTCTGCAGGAACTGCGTGAACGCGGCGCGTTGCTCGGGTTCCTTGTCGCCGCAGGCAGCGAGCAGCAAGGGCAGCGCCAGGGCCAGGGCGAAGATCGGGCGGAAAAGGGATTTCATGGAAAAGCTCCTGTGTTGCGGGATATCGGGCGAGCCGCCGGGCAGCAACGCCAAGCGCCGGGAGCTTATCGACTGCTCCCGGCGCCTGCCACAGGTTTAAGACTTGTTTGCAAACGAAGCGGAATGAAACAACTCGGTCACAGAACGATGTGATTCGCGCGGCGTTTGCTGCTACGTGCGCGCGGCGCGCACGTTCCTGGAGGAGTACATCTGCGGAAGTTAGACCACGTACTGCGGCCGTCCTTCACGGACCCAGCGGGCGTAGCGCGCGTCGATGGCCGGGGCCAGCCGTTCATAGTGTTCCCAGGTGTCCGGCACGCGGTAGAGCGAAGCTTCGTCCACGGAGAAGGCGGCGAAGTAGTCGTCGATGTAGCGGCTGTCATGATCGTCGCCCACGTAGTACGCCAGGGCGAAGGCGGCGCCCTCGGCGTTCAGGTCTTCATCGATCAGCTTTTCGTCCAGCTCGGTGATCAGGAACTGGGCGCCGCTCAATTCCCGGCGTTGCAAGGCGGCCAGCGCCTCGGCCGAGTCGTCGGCCAGTTCCTCGCCCGCCATGCCGTGCAACAGCGCCCAGGCCAGGAACATGCCGATGTGGGTGGCGGCGGCGGAATCAGGCAGATCGTCGGGATAGTCGCCTTCGTAGTGCCAGGATGCATCGTCGAATTTCATCAGGATCTGTCTTCCTTGTCGTGGGAGGGCCGCCCGCGCGCCGGGCGGAACGGGATTCAGAAAACCAGCGGGCGCAGCACCAGCACCCAGACCGCCAGCAACAGGGCCAGCACGCTGACGGCCAGCGAGACGGCGGCGCCGGTGCGGCCCTCCCACGACAAGGAAGACAGATCCTGATG
>NZ_JAGTJY010000224.1:0-512 GCF_018195695.1 Achromobacter sp. Marseille-Q0513
GCGCTACGCGCTCCCCCCTCAAGGGGGCGCCGCTGCGGACCGGAGGGATGGCCCCCCCCAAGCGCTACGCGCTTCCCCCTCAAGGGGCGCCGCTGCGGACCGGCAAAGCCGGCTCCGCGCGGCCCCGTTCGCGGCGATGTGCCGCCGGGGCGGCTCCTGCGGATAGGTAGAGATTTGCGGGGTTTGCAAGCTTCTGTTCAGCTTGTTGAGAATTATTATCAAATCCATTGACCGGCGGTCAGTCGAAAAATAGAATGGAGCTTCCATAACCCGTAGTACGCCCCTCGCCATGCACGCTTCCCGCCGCCGCGCCCTGCTCGTCGCCGTCAATCTCGGCAGCTTCGTCGCCACCCTGGACATCAGCATCGTCAACGTCGCCCTGCCCGCCATGCAGGCGGCCCTGCGCACCGACATGGCCGGGCTGCAATGGGTGGTGGACGCCTATGCGCTGTGCCTGTCGGCCTTCATCCTGTCGGCCGGGCCGCTGGGCGACCGCTATGGGCGCAAGCGTT
>NZ_JAGTJY010000224.1:522-8754 GCF_018195695.1 Achromobacter sp. Marseille-Q0513
TTCCTGGCTGGCCGGCGTGCTGCTGTTCGTCGTCGGGTCGGCCATGTGCGGGCTGGCCGGCGGCTTGCCCATGCTGCTGGCGGGGCGTGCCGTGCAGGGCGTGGCCGGCGCGCTGCTGATACCGGGCGCGCTGTCGCTGCTGACGCAGGCCTTCCCCGATCCGCGCGAGCGGGCCCAGGCCATCGGCATCTGGGCGTCCAGCAACGCCACCGCGCTGATCGCCGGCCCGGTGCTGGGCGGCGTGCTGGTGGCGCACTTCAGCTGGCAGAGCATCTTCCTCATCAACCTGCCGCTGGGCGCGCTGGCGGTGGCGCTGGGCATGTGGAGCATCCGCGAAAGCGCCCATCCCGAGCACGCCGCGTTCGATCCGCTAGGCCAGGCCCTGAGCGTGGTCTGGCTGGGCGCGCTGGCCTATGGCCTGATCGCCGCGGGCGAGCATGGCTGGGGCTCGCGTCCGGCCGGCCTCGCGCTGGCGCTGGCGGCGGCCGGCCTGGCGGCCTTCCTGGCCGTGGAACTGCGCGCGCGCCGGCCGGTGCTGCCGCTGGGCATGTTCCGCGACCGCGGCTATGCGGTGACCAACTTCGCGTCCTTCGTGCTGGGCTTCTCCGGCTACAGCAGCCTGTTCTTCTTCTCGCTCTACCTGCAACAGGTGCAAGGCCTGTCGCCGCTGGCCGCCGGTTCGCAGCTGGCGCCGCAATTCATCGCCTCCGGCATCGCGTCGACCGTGTTCGGCAAACTCAATCCGCGCTTCGGCCTGCCCCGGCTGATGATCGCCGGCTACGCGCTGATCGGCGCGGCCATGCTGGGCATGACCGGCCTGGACGCGCATACGCCCTACGCACTGACCTGCGCGCTGATGGCGCTGCTGGGCGTGGGCTCCGGGCTGGCGCTGCCCGCCACCAGCATGGCCGTGATGGCCACCGTGCCGCGCGAACGTTCCGGCATGGCCTCTGCCACCATGAACGCGCTGCGCCAGAGCGGCATGACCATCGGCATCGCGCTGCTCGGCGCGCTGATGAGCGCCCGCGCGGTGGATGCGCTCCAGGCCGCGCTGTCGCGCCAGGGACTGCCCGATGCGCTGGCGCTGGCGCTGGCGCGCGCCGCCGTGATGCGCCACGAGCTGCCCGTAGCGGTGGACGGCGCGCGCGCCCTGCTGGCCGACGCGCTCGCCGGCGGCTTCAGCCTCGCGATGGCGGTGGCGGGCGCGGCCTCGCTGGCGGCCGCCGTCATGCTCGCGCTGGCGGCTCGCGGCGAGAAGCCGGCGCTGCGCGCGGCCTGAAACCGCGCCGCCGCGCCTCGGCGAAAAACCCCGCTTGCCGGCGCGGCCGGCGCCTGATCGCGCACAGAGATTTCAAGGCCCGGAATTTAAGCCCCCCTCTTCTTAAGCATCGGTAACAACGCGCTACGACGCGTCGCCGCTCCGGTAAGCTCGGCGGCCAATAACACGTTAACGGGCACACGTTGACGACAACAAGCGCAACCCGCAGACCGACAAAGAGGAGACCTTCATGCACCATCGCAACATCCTGTTCCGCCTTGCCCCGCTGGCCCTGGCCGCGCACCTGGCCTGGTCCGGCCCGGCCGCCGCGCAAGGCGCGCCCGGCACCCAGGGCCCGCTGGCGCCCGCGCCCAATGCGGCGCTGGCCGCGCAGATCGACCAGCGCGCCAAGGCCATCGAGGACAAGCTCATCGCCTGGCGCCGCGACATCCACCAGCATCCGGAACTGGGCAACCAGGAAACACGCACCGCCAAGCTGGTGGCCGACCATCTGCGCGCGCTGGGCATGGAGGTGAAGACCGGCGTGGCCGTGACCGGCGTGGTCGCCGTGCTCAAGGGCGGCAAGCCCGGCCCGGTGGTGGCGCTGCGCGCCGACATGGACGCGCTGCCGGTGAAGGAACAGGTGGACCTGCCCTTCGCGTCCAAGGCCAAGGGCACCTACCTGGGCAAGAAAGTGGACGTGATGCACGCCTGCGGCCACGACACGCACACCGCCATCCTGATGGCCACGGCCGAGGTGCTGGCCGGCATGAAGGACGAGCTGCCCGGCAGCGTGAAATTCATCTTCCAGCCCGCCGAGGAAAGCCCCGCCGACTTCGAGCCCGACGGCAAGAAGATCTGGGGCGCCAAGATGATGGTGCAGGAAGGCGTGATGGAAAATCCCAAGGTCGATGCCATCTTCGGCCTGCACGCCTCCAGCGCCTATCCGGCCGGCTGGCTGGCCTGGCGCAGCGGCCCGGCGATGTCCGCCGCCGACCAGTTCTGGATCGACGTCACCGGCAAGCAGACGCACGGCGCGCGCCCCTGGTCCGGCATCGATCCCATCGTGGTCAGCTCGCAGATCATCCTGGGCCTGCAGACCATTCCCAGCCGCCAGATCAACAGCATGCTGGAGCCGGCCGTCATCACCGTGGGCGCGATCCACGGCGGCAACCGCATGAACATCGTGCCCGACAACGTCGCCATGACCGGCACCATCCGGACCTACGACGAAGGCATGAAGAAGGACATCCACCAGCGCATCGCGCGCACCGCCGATATGATCGCGCAAAGCGCCGGCGCCAAGGCCGACGTGCGCGTGGTGGAGCTGTACAACGCCACCGTCAACCCGCCGGCGCTGACCGAGCAGATGGGCCCCACGCTGCGCCGCGTGGCCGGCGAAGGCAACTACGGCCTGCAGCCCAAGTCCACAGCGTCGGAGGACTTCTCGTTCTACCAGCAGAAGGTGCCGGGCCTGTTCTTCTACCTGGGCGTCACGCCCAAGGGCACCGACGTGGACAAGGCCGCGCCCAACCACTCGCCGCGCTTCTACGTGGATGAGTCCGGCCTGATCAACGGCGTGCGCGCGCTGTCGAACCTGACCGTCGACTACATGCTGCAGGCGCGCCAGGGCAGTTGATGCCGCGCCAGGCCGCGGGCCCGCCCGGCGGCCCCGCGTCCTTGCGGGCATGCGCAAGGACGCGCGCCTTATGCCCGCGCGCGCATACGCTCATGCCCGCGACATAAGCATACGGCGACAAATTCTTTGTCTGCACGGCGGCGCTTTCCTACAGTACGGCCCTTTGCCCCCCAGGGCCGCCACGCAGGAAATCCGCATGCCCATCTCCCGACGCCGCTTCATGATCGCCAGCGCGCTCGCGCTGCCCCTGGCGCGTCCGCGCATCGGGCGCGCCGCCACGGCCGCCTGGCCCGCGCGCCCGCTGCGGCTGGTCGTCACCTTCCCGCCCGGCGGCGCCAGCGACATCGCCGCGCGACTGATCGCGCCCGCGCTGGCCGAGCGACTGGGCCAGCCCGTGGTCATCGAGAACAAGCCCGGCGCCGGCTCGACCATCGGCGCCGCGCTGGTGGCGCAGGCGCCCGCCGACGGCTACACGCTGCTCATGTCGAACTCGGCGCCGCTGTCGATCTCGCCCGCGCTGATGCCCGGCCATGGCTACGACGCGCTGGCCAGCTTCGACCACCTGGCCTATATCGGCGCGGTGCCCACCGCCTTCGTCACCCATCCGTCCGTGCCCGTCGCCACGCTGGCCGAGCTGACCGCCTGGATCAAGGCCCAGGACCAGCCGGTGCAGTTCGGCAGCGGCGGCCTGGCCTCGGTCGGCCAGATCGTCGGCGAACTCTATGCGCGCGCCACCGGCGCGCCGCTGCAGCACATCCCGTACAAGGGCTCGGGCGCGATGCGCAACGACCTGCTGGGCGGACAGATCCGCTTCGCCGTGGACGCGCTGCCGCAGAACCTGCCCTATCTGCGCTCCGGCCAGCTGCGGCTGCTGGCCGTCACCACCGAGCGGCGCGTGCCGCAAGCGCCGGACATACCCGCCGTGGGCGAGCTGGGCCTGCCGGGGCTGGTGGCCGAGAACTTCATCGGCCTGTCCGGCCCGGCCGGCCTGCCCGACGCGGTGCGCCAGCGGCTGCACGCCGAGTTGACGGCCGTGCTGCGCGAGCCGGCCTTGCGCGAAAAACTGGAGGGCCAGGGCTTCGTGCTGGCCGACAAGTCCCCCGCCGAATTCACCGACTTCGTGCGTCGCCAGGCCCAGGCCTGGGAACCCGTGGTGCGCGCCACCGGAGCCGGCCTGTGAGCGCCCGCCGCGTGCTGACGCTGTTCGGCCATGCGGGCCGAGGCGGCTTCAACGAAGCCGCGGTCGAGGGCGCGCGCCGTGCCGAGCGCGCCGGCCAGCCGCTGCGGATCGAATGGATCGCCGATACCGATCCGCAAGCTCGCGCCGCGCGCATCGCCGCGCTGTGCGACCCGGGGCTGGACCTGCTGATCGCGCATGGCGGCCAGGGCGATGCGCCCGTGGCCGAGGTGGCGCCGCGCTTTCCGCGCACGCAGTTCGCCGTCACCCAGGGCAGCCTGACCGCGCCCAACGTCGCGTCCTACGAAATCCTGCAGGAACACAGCGCCTTCCTGGCCGGCGTGCTGGCCGGCCTGCGCGCGGCGGACGGCCGCGCGGCCCACCTGTCCGGCGAAAGCGTGCGCCCCGGCCTAAAGGGGCGCGCCGCCTATGCCGACGGCGTGCGCCGCGCCGCCGGCCGCGATCCGCTCACCGGCTTCTGCGGCAACCAGCATGATCCCGAGCTGGCGCACGAATGGACCCGGGCGCTGGCCGCGCGCGACGCGCGCGTGGTCTTCGCCATGATGGACGGCGGCCGCGACGGCGTGTCGCGCGCCTGCCGTGAAACCGGCATCTGGCAGATCGGCAACGTGGTCGACTGGGTGGAGCGCGATCCACAGGTCTATCTTGCGTCCGCGCTGGCCGACTCCGGCCTGTGCGTGGAACGGGCCGCCGCCGACCACGCCGCCGGCCGGCTGGCTGTCGGCGCCGTCACCCGCTACGGCCTGGAACAGGCGGCCTCGCTGCGCCTGGCGCTGGGCGCCGGCGTCACGGCGGAAGAACGCCGCGCCCTGGACGACTGGTCCGGCAGGCTGGCCGGCGGCCTGGAGATCGACGGCGGCTACACCGGCGCCGAGTTCACGCCCTAACGCGCAAGCGCAGCGCGGCGTTGGCCGGCTCCGACCACAGCCGCGCCACCAGCCAGCCGGCGGCGCAGGACGCCGCCAGATAGGCCGCCAGCAGCGCGACCCGCGCGTCGCCCGCCGCCAGCGCCGGCGGCGCCCAGCCCCGGATCAGGCCCAGCACCACCAGGTGGAACAGGTAGATCTCGTAGCTGAGCCGGCCGCAGGCGGCCAGCGCGCGCAAGGGCCAGGCATGCGCCGCCGACGCCGCCGTGGCGCCCAGCAGCAGCAAGGCCGTGCCGAACGCCATCGCCGTCGTGCCCGGCACATTGCTCTGGCCGATGGGCCAGGCCAGGTACAGCGCCGCCATGGCCGCGCCGATGATCGCGCGCACGGCCGGACGCCCAAGGACGGCGAACCGGCCGCGCCGCGCCAGCACGGCGGCGCAGCAGCCCATGGCGATGGCGTCGAAGCAGGCCGCATAGCCATACAGATACGCCCCGGCCTCGCCCTGGCTGGCCAGGCGGTACAGCGGCCCCGCGACGATGAGCCCCGCCGCCAGCGCGGCCAGCGCCCAGCCCCTGCGCAGCGTCAGGCAGGCCAGCGGAAACAGCAGGTAGAACGCCATCTCGACGGACAGCGACCACAGCACGCCCAGCGGATAGTTGATCCAGCCGTGCTCAATGATCAGCACGTTCACCCAGGCCGTCAGCGCGGCGGCATTGACCATCCACAGCGACACGACCGCGTCCGCCCGGTTGCCGAAGATCGGCATGCCGGCCAGGGCCAGCGCATCGACCGTCAGCAAGGCCAGCAGCAGGCAGGGCAGGATGCGCGCCGCCCGCAAGGCGTAGAACTCCGCAGGCCGGACGCGGTCCAGCCCGCCCCAACGGTCCAGCGCGTTGCGCGTGATCAGGAAACCCGACACCACGAAGAACATCGTCACGCCATAGTTGCCGTTGCGCGCAAGCGCGTGCAGGAACGGCCAGCCAAGCAGCGCGGCCAGCCCCGTGTCCTTCAACGAATAGGGAATGTTGAAGTGGTGCAGCAGCACCAGCAGGATGGACACGCCGCGCAGCATGTCGATCCGCGCATCGCGCGCCTGGGCGATCATCGCGGCCTCACCGCTGTCCGGCCGCGCCCAGCCAGCCCGGCAACCCGGCCAGCAACTGCTCGCGCGCGCGCATGCCGGCGTTCGGCGTCGCCGCCTTCTCGTCCTGGATCAGGCGGGCAAAGACCAGCTCGCGACCGTTCTTGCGGGCCCAGCCCACATACCAGCCATAGGCGTGTTCGCGGTCGTAATCGCCGAAGCTGCCCGGCGATCCCGTGCCCGTCTTGCCATGGATCTTCCAGCCATCCACGTCGACGCCGGCATCGAACAGGATCTCGGCCATGTCATAGGCCTGCGGCTTGACCGGCAGTTGCCGCCTGGCCAGCCTGCGCAGGAAATCGAGCTGTTCCAGCGGCGAGATCCGCAGCGACGATACGTGCCATGCGCCCTGCGTGCCGTTGTTCTTGCCCGGGTGGCCCGACACGTCCTGGTTGCCGTAGCCAAACGCGGTCGTGTATTGCTGCAGGCGCGCCAGGCCCAGCTTCTCGCCGATCTGCTGCGAATACCAGAAGACGGAGTACTTGATCCAGCGCGTCGGATCGACAGGCTTGCGCCAGTCATCGCCGCCCCAGTCCGGGTAGCTCGGCTGGTACTCCCACACGGGCGCATGCGCGTCCTGCAGGATGCCGGCGTCGTAGCCCATCAGGGCGATGGCGAGCTTGAAGGTCGACGCCGGCGTATAGCGGGCCGCGCAGGCGTCCTGCGTGCCGTCCTGGAACACGATGCGTCCGTCCGCGACGTCGGCCACGACCGTGCATAGCATGCGGGCCTGCGCGGGCAGGCAAAGGGCGGAAAGAGACAGCGCGACGGCGAGCGCGCGCAAGGGGCTGCGTGTGGGCATGGTGAATGAAGCGTGGTTGGAAATTCGTCAGGGCAGCCGCGCGGCGCGCGGCCGGCCGCTCAGGCGGGCAATGCCCGCCCGTTCAGCAGCACCAGCGTGAGCTCGCGGCCGCCGGCCTGCACCCGCATGGCCAGACAGCGTCCGGCCTCGGCCGACGTCGCGGTCTTGGACAGGCGGATGTCCCAGCCCTGCCGTCCGACCAGCGGATTGGTATTGCGATACTGGATCGCGCCGGCACCCATGCCCACGGACTCGTCCAGCGACGTGGTGTCCAGCGCGATCTGCGGATAGGCCGTGGCGGCGCTCACGATCCTGCCGATATCGGCGGCGCTGGCGCGATTGGAAGGCGAGATCCCCATGGCGTCCTCGAAGCGGGCGTGTTCCAGCCCCAGCGCGGCGGCCTTGCGCCGCAGGGCCCGCGCGAAAGCCGCCTCGCCGCCCGGATAGCGGCGCGCCAGCGCGTGCGCGGCGCGATTGTCCGACGACATCAAGGCCAGCTTCAGCATGGTGTCCAACGGGGCGACCGCCCCCACTGGAAACTGCCACGCCCCGCCCCGCGCCGCCTCGGCGTCGCGCTCGTCGATGCGGACCGGCTGGGACAGGTCGGGCGTCGCGTCCAGCAGCACCATCACCGTCATCAGCTTGGTCAGCGAGGCGATGGGCACCGCCTCGTTCTCGGCCACCCCGACCAGCGTGTCGCCCGAACGCGCGTCCAGCACCAGCACATGGGAGGCGCCGCTGGACTGGATCAGGGCGTCGATGCCCGGCAATTGCGCCAGCGCCCGGCGGGCCGCGTCGGCGCGGCCGTCGTCCGTCGGACCGGCCTGGACCCCGGCGCCGGCGATCGCCACGGCCAGCATGGCGGCCAGCGCCGGCATGGCCACGGCGCGGCGCGCCGGCAGGCTGTCGGGCCGGGTCAGGCGGCGTATCCGGTCCAGCAGGTCGCCGTCGCGCGCGCCCGGCGCCACCGGCGCGGGCGCGTCGTCGGCGTCTCGGCTCAAGGCGTTCAAGGCAAGCGCCAGCCGGCGCGGTTGGCCGATAAGCGCGGCGGCCATGTCGTCCGCGATCCGTTCGCGCTCGACGCGGATGCGCCGCGACAGCCACCAGACCGTGGGATGGAAGAACAACAGGATCTCGGCCGCGAACTGCAGCACGTTCACCAGATAATCGTGCCGGCGGACATGGGCCAGTTCATGGGCCAGCAACGCCTCCAGCAGGTCCGGCGGCATGCCCGTGACCAGGTTCGCCGGCACCAGCAGCACCGGCTTGAACCAGCCGGCCGTCACCGGCGTGGACAGCCCCCGCACGAGACGCAGGCCCACCTC
>NZ_JAGTJY010000225.1:0-8708 GCF_018195695.1 Achromobacter sp. Marseille-Q0513
AGGTCGCGCCCCCAACACGGGCGCGGTTGAGGGGCCGGGGGTCCGTTCAAATTCTTAACCCCTCCCCGGAAGGGAACCTACATGCCCTTTAGCCCCAGCGGCGCGCGCGGCGCCGTGCGGTTTCCCCTGCTGGCCGTGGGGGCCGGCGGGTCCGCCCCGGCCCTGGCCGCCGCCCAGCAAGCTCCCGCCCCCGTCGAACTCGGCCCCGTCACCGTCACGGCGCAACGCGTGCCGTCCGATGCCGCCACCCTGCCGGTCGCGGTCTCGGTGATCACCGCCGAGGACATCGCCGCCAGCAGCGCGCGCACCATGCAGGACCTGCTGTCCACGCAGGCCGGCATCCACCTGCTGAACACCACCAGCTCGACCGACAACGCCATCGTGGATCTGCGCGGCTTCGGCATCACCGGCGCCAGCAACACCCTGATCATGGTGGACGGCGTCAAGCAGAACACCAACGACCTGTCCGCGCCCAACCTGGGCGTGGTGCCGCTGGACCAGGTGGAGCGCATCGAAATCGTGCGCGGCAGCGGCTCGGTGCAATACGGCGGCGGCACCACCGGCGGCGTGATCAACATCATCACCCGCCGCGACTTCTCCAAGGAACCGGTCACCGCCCGCGCCACCGCCACGTTCGGCAGCTACGGCCTGCGCCAGTACGACGCGGCCATCGCCATGAACAACCAGAAGGTCGGCGTCGACGCCTACATGCAGTCGCTGCGCACCGACGGCTACCGCGACCACAGCGGCGAACGCCGCGAGGGCGGCGGCGGCGGCGTCACGCTGCGCCACGACAACGGCTTGATCCGCCTGTATGGCAACACCACCACGCAGCGCCTGGACCTGCCCGGTCCGCGCCAGATCGACCCGGCCACCGGCAAGAACGAATTCGAGAGCGACCCGCGCGGCGCCAAGAACGACATCGACCGCATCAAAGCCACCACGACCACCATCGGCCTGCAGGTCGAGCAGTCCATCGGCGCCGGCACGCTGTACGCCGACGCATCCTCCCGCCAGAAAAAGCTGGACGGCGTGTCCTACGACGGCTTCGGCACCACCCTGCGCGACCAGAAGCTGACCGAGAACCTCGCCAGCCTGCGCTACCGCCTGCCCATCAACGGCGGCCACAGCGTGGTCTTCGGCGCCGATGCGCAGGAAGCCAAGACCACCTCGACCCAGAACGGCTATTACTCGCCCACGCCGGCGAAGTGGGAATCGCGCCAGCACCAGTACGGCCTGTTCGCCGAGGGCACGATCCGCGCCACCGAAAGCACGCTCGTGACCCTGGGCCTGCGCCGTCAGTACGCCTCGGACAAGGTGGAGATCCTGTCCGGCATGGACCAGCCGTCCGACCGTGGCAACCACCTGACCGCCTGGCAGCTGGGCGTGCGCCAGGACATCGGCGCCGGCTTCGGCGCCTATGCCAAGGTTGGCCGCAGCTTCCGCCTGGCCAACGCCGACGAACTCGTGTCGGTGAAATCGCCGCTGGCGCCGCAAACCTCCACCGACAAGGAACTGGGCGTGACCTGGAAGTCGGACAAGAGCAGCGCGCGCCTGTCCTGGTTCCGCTACGACCTGCGCAACGAGATCCAGTACAACCCGCTGGGCGATGGCATCTGGGGGCCGGGCACCGGCGGCAACGTCAACCTCGACCCGACGCGCCGCCAGGGCATCGAGCTGGAAGGACACCATGCCCTGACCAGCAGCATCACGCTGGACGCCAACCTGACCTGGATGGAAGCGAAGTTCCGTTCCGGCAGCTACAGCGGCGTGGACCTGGCCGGCAAGCGGGTGCCGCTGGTGCCGAAGTGGCTGGCCAACGCCGGCGTGACCTGGCGTCCCACCGAAGCGCTGCTGTGGAACGTGTCGGCCCAGTACGTCGGCACGTCGCGCATGGACAACGACCAGGCCAACCAGTTCGGCGAGGAACTGAACGCCTATGTGCTGTTCAACACCAAGCTGGCCTACAAGTTCACCCGCAACATCGAGGGCAGCGTGGGCGTGAACAACATCCTGGACCGCAAGTACGCCAGCTACGGCGTGCGCGGCGGCAACGACCTGGGCCAGTATCTGGGTTCCACTGCGCGCTACAACCTGTACCCTGCACCCGGACGCAACTTCTACGCGTCCCTGACGCTGCGCTACTAGAGCAAGCATGAGACCCACCCGCGCGACCTTGCGTGCGACCGTCCTGGGGCTGGCGCTGGCCCTGGGATCGGCTCACTCGCAAGCCGCCGCGATCCACGCGCAGGACGACCGTGGCCGCGTGGTCGTGCTGGCCGAGCCCGCGCGTCGGGCGGTGACGCTGGCACCGCATGCCACCGAGCTGGTCTACGCGGCTGGCGCCGGCGACCGTATCGCCGCCACCATCCGTGGCAGCGACTATCCGCCGGCGGCGCGCGCGCTGCCGGTCATCGGCGATGGCACGCAACCGGACGCGGAACGCGTGGCCGCCGTCCGGCCCGACCTGATCATCGCCTGGCAACCGGCCGCCGCCGAACCGCTGGTCCGCGTCATGGACAAGCTGGGCGTGCCGGTCTATTACAGCGATCCCCGGTCGCTGGCGGACATCCCGGCCGCCGTGGAACGGATGGGCGAGCTGTTCGGCACCCAGGACCAGGCTCGACCCGCAGCAAAGGCGCTGCGCGAACGGCTCTACCGGCTGGCCGCGCGCCATGCCGACCGCCGGCCGCTGCGGGTCTTCATCCAGGCCGGACTGGATCCCATCTACACCCTGAACCAGACCAGCATCGTCAGCGACGCCCTGCGGCTGTGCGGCGGCGTCAACGTCTTTGCCGACTCGCCCGTGGTGGCGCCCCAGGTGTCGCTGGAAAGCGTGCTGGCGGCCCGGCCCGACGCCGTGCTGGCGGGCGTGTCGCGGCCGCAAGACAACGCCAACAACCTCGCGGCCTGGCGCAAGCTGGGCCTGCCGGCCGCCCAGGCCGGCCATGTGTACGGCATCGACGCCGACGCCCTCTACCGTCCCGGCCCCCGGCTAGTCGACGCGGCCGAGGCGCTATGCGAGACGCTGGACGCGATGCGGCAATAGCCGCCCCCCGGACGGAATCCCGCCAGGTTCGGCAAATAGTGGAACGCCTCGTTCCGTCCTGTGCGTCGACACCGCCGCCGCGTGCTTTATCATTCGTGCAACGCTCTGACCGTCCCTCGGGTCCGCTCCCGGTCCCGCTCTTCGAAACACCGCCATGACCACCCAAGACACCCTCACCATCGCCGGCCGCGCCTATTCGTCGCGCCTGCTCGTCGGCACCGGCAAGTACAAGGATTTCGAACAGACCCGCCAGGCGCTGGACGCCAGCGGCGCCGAGATCGTCACCGTCGCCATCCGCCGCACCAACATCGGCCAGAACGCCGGCGAGCCCAGCCTGCTCGACCACGTGCCGCCGTCGAAATTCACGCTGCTGCCCAATACCGCCGGCTGCTACACGGCCGACGATGCCATCCGCACGCTGCGGCTGGCGCGCGAGCTGCTGGACGGCCATGACCTGGTCAAGCTGGAAGTGCTGGGCGATCCGCACACGCTGTTCCCCAACATGCCCGAAACGCTCAAGGCCACCAAGACCCTGGTCGACGAAGGCTTCAAGGTCATGGTGTATTGCACCGACGATCCCATCCAGTGCCGTATGCTGGAAGACCTGGGCGCCGTGGCGGTGATGCCGCTGGCCTCGCTGATCGGCTCGGGCATGGGCATCCTGAATCCCTGGAACCTGCGCCTGATCATCGACCAGGCGCGCGTGCCCATCGTGGTCGACGCCGGCGTGGGCACCGCGTCCGACGCCGCCATCGCCATGGAGCTGGGCTGCGACGCCGTGCTGATGAACACCGCCATCGCCGCCGCCCGCGACCCGATCCTGATGGCCAGCGCCATGAAGAAGGGCGTGGAGTCCGGCCGCGAGGCCTTCCTGGCCGGCCGCATGCCGAAGAAGCTCTACAGCGGCGCGCCCAGCTCGCCCACCGACGGCCTGATCGCCGCGGGCGCCGCGAAATGAACGCCGTCGCCCGTCGGCGCGCAGCGAACGCCGCCTCCCGGCGCCAAGGACACGCCCGATGAACGCCCGCCCCATCCCCAACACGCTCAGCATCGCCGGCGTCGATCCGTCCGGCGGCGCCGGCAGCCTGGCCGACGTCAAGACCATGAGCGCCCTGGGCGCCTACGGCTGCGCCGTGATCGCCGCGCTGACGGCGCAGAACACACAGGGCGTGACCGGCATTTCGCCCGTGCCGCCGGCCTTCGTCGGCCTGCAGATCGACACGCTGTTCGCCGATGTGCCGATCGCCGCGGTCAAGATCGGCATGCTGGGCCAGCAGCCCGTGACGCTGGTGGTGGCCGAGAAGCTCGCCAAGTGGCAGCCGGCCCACGTGGTGCTGGACCCGGTCATGGTGGCCAAGAGCGGCGACCTGCTGCTCGAGCGCGACGCCGTGAGCGCGCTGCGCGAGGCGTTGCTGCCCCAGGCCACGCTGCTGACCCCGAATCTGCCCGAGGCCGGCGTGCTGCTGGAAGAGCGGCCGGTGGAAAGCGTCAAGGAAATGCGTCGCGTGGCCGAGCGCCTGCGCAACAAGATGGCCTATGCCGGCGAGCGCTGGGTCATGGTCAAGGGCGGCCACCTGCCCGGCAACGACACCATCGACCTGCTGCACGACGGCGACCGCATGATCGAGCTGCCCGGCCACCGCATCGAGACCGCCAACACGCACGGCACCGGCTGCACCCTGTCGGCCGCGCTGGCCGCGCTGTTGCCGCAGACCGGCGACGTGCCCGAGGCGGCCCGCCGCGCCAAAGCCTACCTGACGGAAGCCATCCGCCAGTCCGGCCGCCTGTCGGCCGGCTCGGGCCACGGGCCGGTGCACCACTTCCACGCCTGGTGGTGAGCGGCGCGCGGTTACATTCCCCCCGGCCGGAGGCGGCCTGACGCCCTCCCCGGCCGGGCCCGCGCCCCATGGCGTCACAGGACGCTACGAATCGGTACAATGGTCAGTTGATTCCTCTGTTTTCTCTGACCGTCATGAACGCTTCGACCCTGCCCGACGTAGAACAAGCCCGCTTCAACATGGTGGAACAGCAGGTCCGCCCCTGGGACGTGCTTGACGCCAATGTGCTGCAAGCCCTGTTCGATGTGCGTCGCGAACAGTTCGTTCCGCCCGCCCTGCGCGCGCTGGCGTTCTCCGACCTGGAGATCCCGCTGCAGATCAACGGCGTCGACTCCCGGCAGAACATGCTGGCCCCGAAGATCGAGGCGCGCCTGGCTCAGGAACTGCAGCTGACCAAGTCGGACTGTGTGCTGGAAATCGGCACCGGCTCGGGCTACCAGGCCGCGCTGCTGGGCTATCTGGCGCAGCAGGTGACCTCGGTCGAGATCGACAGCCGCCTGGTGACCTTCGCTCAGCAGAACCTGCAGATGAACAACGTCACCAACGTCAAGGTCGAAACCGGCGACGCCCGCAACGGCTGGGGCTCGACCGAATACGACGCCATCCTGGTGACCGGCTCGGTGCCCGCCGTGCCCGACGCGCTCAAGTATCAGTTGCGCGTGGGCGGCCGCCTGGTCGTCATCGTGGGCCAGGCGCCCGTCATGACCGCCTGTCGCATCACCCGCACCACGGCCGCCAGCTTCGAGACGGTCAATCTGTTCGAAACCGTCATCAAGCCGCTGCGCGGCGCGACGGTGTCCCAGTTCAAGTTCTGATCCGGCGCCGCCCGCGCCGTCCCCGCCCAGCGCGGGGATGCGGGGCGGACGTCCTGGAGCCGCACGACTCCCACGAAACATCATGCGCGTCCGATCGCTTACGGCATTACTGGTCTTCACCTGCGCCGCAAGCGTCGGCCCGTCGCGCGCCCATGCCGCCGACGACCTGATGCAGGTCTGGCGCACCGCGCTGGGCAGCGACCCGGTCTATGCGGCCGCGCGCGCCAACTACCGCGCCAGCCTGGAAAAGGAACCCCAGGCCCGCGCCGGACTGCTGCCGCAGATCAGCGCCGAGGCCGGCGGCGCCTACCGCGAAACCCGCAGCACGCAAGGCTTCGGCGTGGCCTACAGCGGCGGCCGCGGCACCTGGGACCTGGCGCTGACGCAGCCGCTGTTCAATTGGTCGCGCTGGCAGGCCTATGAACAATCCAAGCTGCTGACCGCCGACGCCGAGGTGCGGCTGCAACAGGCCTTCCAGGACCTGCTGCTGCGCGTGGCCGAAGCCTATTTCAACGTGCTCTACGCCCAGGACGCGCTGACGGCGACCGAAGCCGAGAAGGCCGCCGTCGCGGGACAGCTGGAATCGGCCAAGCGCAATTTCGAGCTGGGCAACGCTACCATCACCGATACCTACGAGGCGCAGGCGCGCTACGACCTGGTGCTGGCGCAGGAACTGCGGCTGCAGAACGACCTGGACGTGCGCCGCGACGTGCTGGCCCAGATCCTGGGCTCGCCTGCCGGCGCGCTGGCGGAGCTGCCGCCCGGCGTGCGCCTGCCCTCGCCCCAGCCGGCCCGGCTGAACGACTGGAGCACGCAGGCCGAGGCCTCCAGCCTGGACGTGCTGCGCGCCCAGCTCCAGACCCGCATTGCCGGCCGCGACATCCAGATCGCCAAGAGCGGCCACTACCCCACCGTGAACCTGCGCGCCACCAGCGGCAGCGCCAGCGACGCGGTCATGAGCAACGGCAGCAGCGCGCCCGGCAAGCCCATCAACAACAGCGTGGGCGTGGTGCTGTCGATTCCGCTGTACTCGGGCGGAGGCATCTCGTCCCAGGTGACCGAGCGGGTGCAGCTCGAACAGAAGGCGCGGCACGATTTCGAGGCCGCCCGGCGCCAGGCCGTCCAGTCCGCGCGCCAGCACTACTCGGGCGTGACCAGCGGCCTGGCGCGCATCGACGCGCTGGAAGCCGGCGAGAAATCCAGTCGCGCCTCGGTCGAGGCCAACCGCACCGGCTATGAAGTGGGCGTGCGCATCAGCCTGGACGTGCTCAACGCCCAGCAGCAGCTCTATGCCACCCAGCGCGATCTGGCGTTGGCGCGCTACACCACGCTGCTGTCCGGGCTGCGGCTGAAGGCGGTCAGCGGCATCCTGGCCGAGACCGACCTGGAAGCGATCAATCGGCTGCTGCGCGAGCCGCGCTGAAAGCCCATTTTCTACGTAGCAGTAGCTTTTTCACGACATGGTGAGAAAGAATAAGAAACTTTAGTTCTTAACCTGTTACGATCCGCGCCGTTGAGCGAGGCCGTCCGATGCTTCGTTCCATGAGACGACGCATCCATGACGACACGCTGCACCTGTGCTTTCCGCGACCGGATCGCACTGAAATCATCCGCTCTGCTCGCGCCCACGGCTCCCTTCCTGCCTCGTTTGACCACCGTCTTGCTGACCGCCACGCTGAGCCTGGCCGCCAGCCAGGCGCTGGCCGGTGGCCAAGGCGGTGCCGGCACCCAGGCCGGCGGAGAAGGCGGCGGATGGATCAATCAGGGGAACGGTGCGAACACCGATCCGAACGACGGCAGGGCCACCGTATCTGACCTGTCCGCCAACACTGTCCGCGAATTCACCACCATCATCCACGGCGGCGTGGGCGGCACGGCCCCCACCGGCGGCGGCGGCGGCGGCGGTGCGGCCGCCTACTTCGGAGGCACCAATGCCACCGTCACGGTCCGGTCCAACCTGCTCGGTGGCTCCGGCTGGATCGGCTATTCGCCGGCGGAGGGCGGCGGCGGCGGCGGTGATGGCCTGATCGTCAAGGACGGTACGGTCAAGGTTGCTGCCACTGGGCAAGTGATTGGTGGCGACGCCACCTATTCCATGGGCGGCAGCGGCGGCGGCGGCGGCACCGGACTGTATCTAGGCACGGGTGTCGTCCAGAACGACGGCCTCATTGTCGGCGGGGTGGGCGGATACAACGACGGTCCAGCCCCGTCCGGCATCGCCCTTGGCGGCGATGGCGGAGCCGGCGTCATCACGCGCAACGGCCGCGTGGTCAATCTGGGCCGCATCGAAGGTGGCGCAGGCGGTACCAGCATGACGCCCGCCTCCAATGCCGGCAACGGCGGCGAAGGCGTGATCATCACGGAAGGTTCGAACTCGCACCAACCGCCCGGCGCCGGAAACAGACTGCCGGATCTGGACAACCAAGGCCACATCCGCGGTGGCAATGCTGTCAACAATCTCAACTACCCCGACCTGTACCTCGCTGGCTCGGCAGGTACTGGCGTACTGGCCGAGAACAACGTCTACATCCTGAACCGCGGCACCATCGCGGGTGGAATAGACGGCAATGGCGAGCAAGGCCCGGCGATCGCCCTGTTAGGCAATGGCAATCGCCTGGAGCTGACGAACAGTTCCCAAACCATTGGTTCTGTCTCGTCCTTCGGCCACAACACGCTGGCGCTGAACAGTCCTGACGGCAAACCCGCTACGGCGACCATCACCGGCAACCTGTTCCTGAGTCCGACCTCCACCTATGAAGTCCGCGCAACGCCTTCCGACGCCGACCGTCTGACAGTCAACGGCAAGGCAAAGCTGGGCGGCACGGTCAGCGTGCTCGCCGGCTCCGGCACCTATGCAGCAAGCACCCGCTACACCATCCTGTCGGCCCAGTCGCTGTCCGGTTCGTTCGCTTCAGCCACCAGCAACCTTGCCTTCCTCACGCCCACTGTCGCCAACGAGGGCAACGATGTGGTGCTGACGCTGGCCCTGCGCCAGGCGCCCAAGCC
>NZ_JAGTJY010000226.1:0-7169 GCF_018195695.1 Achromobacter sp. Marseille-Q0513
ATCGTGGCCTGCTCTTTCAGGCGTTCGACGACCGTTTCCTTCGTTGAAGCATCCTTGAATTCAAAGGCACTGCCACCCGGAACGCGAAATACGGGGTAGCTGCCGCGAGGCACGCTATGGCATCCCGCCAAGCCAAGGATGACAAAACCCAAGCCCAGGAAATTGATTGTTTTCATTGTCCCCTCGCCGCCTCTGAAAATGGGTGGTGCTCACAGACAGTCATTGGATCGCGGCATTTTTACACTCGTTCGCTTTTAGTAGAAAAACAATACATTCCCCCATTGCTCTGTAATCGTCAGTAATCTAGAATCAACTTCCCGGGCAATTTCCCTGCCCGACTCCTTCATCAACACACCACTGGGAGGCGCAAGATGATGAATCCGCATACCGCCAACCCGCGCGTGTCTCCGCGACGCTCCTAAGTCGTCGCCCGCGCGGCCCCATCGCCTGACTCGTATCAGGCGACTGGTCCTCCGCGCCTGTCACCAACTCAAAACGCAATGCCCGCGCCCACCCGGCGCCGGGTCGTTTTTCTTCCTTTACACAAGGATTCCTGGCGCGTCCCGTGGCGTCAGGCCATTGCATATGGCTATCAAAAAATCGAATCAACGAGGACAGGCCTTCACGGATGTCCTGGGCTATACCTTCCGCCACTGGGCCCGGCAGCCCCTGCGCACGCCGCTCATCATGGCGCTGGCGCTGCTGGCCGCCGTCGCCGACGTGCTGACCCCGCTGTACGCGGGCAAGCTGATCGACGCCGTGGCTTCCGGCGCCGCCGGCGACGCGCAGGTCTGGCACGCGGCCATGACGGCATTCTGGCTGCTGGTCGCGCTGGGCCTGGGCGCCATGCTGCTGCGCCAGGCCGTGTACTACAGCATCATCGGCTTCACGCTGCGCATGATGAACGGCATGATGTCCAGCGCCTTCCACCGCGTGCAGCGCCTGTCCACCGACTGGCACGCCAACAGCTTCGCCGGCTCGACCGTGCGCAAGATCACGCGCGGCATGTGGGCGGTCGACCAGCTCAACGACACGTTGCTGATCGCCCTGCTGCCCTCGGTGGTGATGCTGGTGGGCGCCACCGCGCTGCTGGGCTGGCACTGGCCGCTGATGGGGTTGGTGGTGGGCCTGGGCTCGGTGATGTATATCGCGTTCACCGCGCTGCTGTCGCTGCGCTACGTGGCGCCGGCCGCGCGCCTGGGCAACGCCTGGGACACGCGCATGGGCGGCGCGCTGGCCGACGCCGTGACCTGCAACGCCGTGGTCAAGGCCTTCGGCGCCGAACGGCGCGAGGAAGCGCGGCTGGCGCGCGTGGTGGACAAGTGGCGCCGCCGCACCCGCCGTACCTGGATGCGCGGCACGCTGAACGCCGGCGTGCAGGGCGCCATGCTGGCGCTGATGCAGGTCGCCATGATCGGCGCATCGCTTTGGCTATGGGCGCATGGCCAGGCCAGCGTGGGCGACATCACCTTCGCGCTGACCATGTTCTTCATGCTGCAGGGCTATCTGCGCGAAGTGGGCACGGACATCCGCAACCTGCAACGCTCGATCAACGACATGGAGGAACTGGTGACGCTGGAACGCCAGCCCCTGGGCGTGGCCGACAAGCCGGGCGCGGGCGTGATCCGCATCACCGAGGGCGAAATCCGCTTCGACGACGTGACCTTCCGCTACGGCGCGCACGACACGCCGCTATACGAGCATTTCTCGGCGCGCATCGCGCCGGGCGAGCGCGTCGGGCTGGTGGGCCATTCGGGTTCGGGCAAGACCACGTTCATCAAGCTGATCCAGCGCCTCTACGACGTCAACGAAGGCCGCATCCTGATCGACGGGCAGGACATCGCCCAGGCGCAGCAGGCCTCGCTGCGCCGCCAGCTCGCGATCGTGCAGCAGGAACCCATCCTGTTCCACCGCACGCTGGCCGAGAACATCGCCTACGGCCGGCCCGGCGCGACGCAGGCCGAGATCGAGCACGCGGCGCGGCAGGCCAGCGCGCACGACTTCATCATGCGCCTGCCCAAGGGCTATGACACGATGGTGGGCGAGCGCGGCGTGAAGCTGTCCGGCGGCGAGCGCCAGCGCGTGGCGATCGCGCGCGCCTTCCTGGCGGACGCGCCCATCCTGATCCTGGACGAAGCCACGTCCAGCCTGGACAGCGAAAGCGAGGTGCTGATCCAGCAGGCCATGGAGCGCCTGATGGAAGGCCGCAGCACGCTGGTGGTGGCGCACCGCCTGTCCACGGTGCGCGCGCTGGACCGGCTGCTGGTCATGGACCATGGCCGCGTGATCGAGGAAGGCGACCACGAGACGCTGATCCGCCGTCCTGGCGGCGTGTACCGCCGCCTGTTCGAGCGCCAGGCGCTGGAACTGACCCGTGGCATGTCGATGGAGGAACTGCGCGGCGAAACGCCCCGCTACGCCGACGAGCCCGAGGACAGCGACCTGGCGCTGGATCCGCGCTAGTTTGCTGTCCACCTGGAGTGGTCGGCGCCGCTTCGCAAGCGCTCCCGTGGCGCGGACCGGGCGGCCGGCGTCAGGCCGGCCGCTCGGCCAGCGTCAGGCGCAGGCCGAAGCCGATCAACGCGGTGCCGAAGACCAGGCTCTGGATCTTCTGCGCCTTCGGACTGGCCGACAGCCAGCGCCCCATCGCGCCGCCCGCCAGCGCGCACAGCACATCGAACGCCAGCCCCATGCTGACCAGGATCACGCCCAGCACGGCGAACTGCTGGCCGACCGGACCGCTCGCCGGCGACACGAATTGCGGCAGCAGCACCGAGCAGAACAGCAAGGCCTTGGGATTGAGCACATTGGTCAGCACGCCGGACATCAGCGCGCCGCGCCAGCTGGTCGCTTTCGCGGCCTCGGCCGTGCCGCCGGCCTCGTAGGACATGGGACCGGCGCGCAGCAGCTTCACGCCCAGCCACATCAGATAGCAGCCGCCCGCCAGCCGGGCCGCGTCGAAGGCCCAGGGATGCGCGCGGAACAGCGCGGCCAGCCCCAGCGCAGCCAGCGTGACATGCGCGGCGCGCGCGATCGCCAGCCCCAGCGCCACCGCCAGCGCGGGCGCCCGTCCGCGCAGCAGCCCGGTTTCGAGCAGCAGGATCATGTCCGGACCCGGCACCACATAGACGATCACCAGGGCCCCTAGAAACAACGCCATATCGGCCATGACGGCCCTCCTTCAATCTTGCTGCGCAGGGCGTCATTCTAGGAAAACCGGGCTGGCATGTGCTTGCGATTCATGCCAATGGGAATATCATTATTGGCACGAT
Source organism: Achromobacter sp. Marseille-Q0513 (assembly GCF_018195695.1). NCBI lineage: Bacteria > Pseudomonadati > Pseudomonadota > Betaproteobacteria > Burkholderiales > Alcaligenaceae > Achromobacter > Achromobacter sp. Marseille-Q0513. Next base: position 3,273 of record NZ_JAGTJY010000226.1, read on the forward strand.
TGATCACCCATCAAGCCATTTATTAAATTCCATGCCAAACCCTTCCCCCAAGCATCAACTGGACGGCTACGACCGCCGCATCCTGGAGGCCCTGCAGAAGAACGGCAGGCTGACCAATGTCGAGCTGGCCGAGCAGATCGGCCTGTCGCCCTCGCCCTGCCTGCGCCGGGTGCGCATGCTGGAGGACGCGGGCGTGATCCAGGGCTATGAGGCCCGGCTGGCGCCGGACGAGGTCGGCCTGGGGCTGACCGTGTTCGTGGGCGTCAAGGTCGAGCGCCACCACGAGCGCGACGCCGCGCGCTTTCGCAAGGAGGTCAGCGCGCTGCCGGAAGTGATCGCCGCGCACCTGGTGTCAGGTGAGTCCGATTTCCTGTTGCAGGTGGTGGTGCCGGACCTGCGCGGCTACGAACGCTTCCTGCTGGACACGCTGCTCAAGCTGCCGGGCGTGAAGGACATACGCAGCAACTTCGCCATCCAGACCGTCAAGCCGCAAAGCCCGCTGCCGCTGGACCATCTGGCGCGCTGAGGCGCGCGGGCGACGCGCTGCCGCCCTTGCCCGCCGCCAGCGGCTGCCGCGCAACGCCGTCAGCCCGGCATGGCCGCCGCGGCGCGCGCCACCTTCGCCGACCGGCTCTCGAAGCGCGCCTGCGATTGCGCCAGATAGCGCTGCACGATGGCCGGTTCCGAGGTTTTCGGCGTGCCGCCGGGGAACGGCGGCTCGGGGTCGTACTCGACCTGCAGCTGGATCAGCTTGGCAACCTCCTCGCCGCACAGATCCGCCACCACCCTCAAGCCCATGTCTATGCCCGAGGTGACCCCGCCCGCCGTGTAGATATGGCCGTCCACGCACATGCGCTCGTCGCTGGGAATGGCGCCGAACCGCGACAGCAGCTCGCGCGCGCGCCAATGGCTGGACGCGCGCCGGCCGCGCAGCAGACCGGCCGCGCCCAGCAGCAGCGAACCGGTGCAGATGCCGAACACATACCTGGCGGCCAGCCCCTGCCAGCGCGTGAAATCCACCCATTCGGCGTCGATGATGGCATCATCCGTGCCCGGCCCGCCGGGCACCACCAGCAGGTCGCAGGGCGGCGCATCGGCCAAGGTGCGCGTCGGCACGAAGGCCAGTCCGTGGTCGGATCGCACCGGGTCCCGCGTTTTTGCGACAAAATCAACGGTGAAGCCCGGCGCGCTCGCCAGCACTTCGTAAGGCCCGGTCATGTCGAGCTGGGTCAGTCCTTCGAACAAGAGAATATTTACATGCATGACGATGCTCCATCGGAAAAGCCAGACCCGAGCTTATGCGGAGCAACCGGCCCGCGCGTGCCAATCATCGCGCCGATTGCGCCAAAACGCATCGTCTTCGTGCTGTACGACGGCTTCCAGCCGCTGGACCTGGCCGGCCCCTGGCAGGCGTTCAGCTCCGCCAACGAGGAAGCCGAGGCCGCGCTGTACCAGCTGGGCACCGTGGCCGCCGAACCCGTGGTCGCCACCTGGGACCAGGGGCTGCGCATGCAGGCGGACTGCACCTTCGCGGAAGACGGCGACGGCCCGGTCGACATGATCGTGGTGCCGGGCGGCCCCGGCGTGGAGCGCGCCAGCGCCCATGGCGAGACGCGCGCCTGGCTGCGCCGCCGCGACGCCGGCACGCGCCGCACCTGCAGCGTCTGCACCGGCGCCTTCCTGCTGGCGTCCGCCGGCCTGCTCGACGGCCGCGTCGTCACCACGCACTGGCGCTCGGCCGACCGGCTGCGCCAGCTATACCCCGCGCTGCGGGTGGAGGACGACCGCCTCTATGTAGACAGCGGCAAGTACTGGACCTCGGCCGGCGTCTCGGCCGGCATCGACCTGGCCCTGGCCCTGATCGAGCGCGACCACGGTCCCGAGCTGTCGCAGCAGGTGGCGCGCCGGCTGGTGGTCTTCATGCGCCGCGGCGGCGACCAGCGCCAGTACAGCCAGACCCTGCGGCTGCAGGACCGCGCCGGCGCGCCGTTCCGCGAGCTGGTGCAGAAGATGGAGGCGCGGCTGTCGGCGCGCTGGTCGGTCGACGACATGGCCGACGCCTGCGGCATGTCGCGCCGCACCTTCCAACGCAAGTTCATCGCGCACTTCGGCGTGGCACCCACGGAAGTGCTGCGCATGCTGCGGCGCGAGCGCGCCGGCGCCGTGCAGGCAACCGGCAAGATGTCGAAGAAGGAAATGGAGCGGCACCTGGGGCCATTGGGCTAGCCCCGGACAGCCCCGGCGCCAGGCAGGCTCCCCGACTGGCCCCGTTCGCGGCCGCGCCGGCCTCATGCGCCCGGTCCGCGCTGCTACCATGCGCCATTCAACAGACTTTCAGGGACTGATATGCCGGCGCATGCGATGGAACCCCGCTATCTGCAGAAAATCCTATTCGGACCGCCCGGCTGCGGCAAAAGCCATGCCGTGCGCCAGCTGGCGCAGCAGCGGCTGGGCATCGCCGGCCAGGACGAGGCGCTGATCGAAGCCACATTCCATCCCGAATACGGCTATGGCGATTTCGTCGCCAAGCTCCTGCCGCAATCGCGCATCCAGCAGCAGGAGTTCGAACTGTCGCAAGAGCCCGACAAGGGCTGGAACGGCCTGCGCCTGAGGGAAGTCCACGACGGCGCCCGGATCGAATACCGCATCCACGCCGGCCCGCTGCTCAAGGCGCTGGCGCGCGCCTATACGGGCGACGGTCCGGTGCTGCTCGCCATCGACGAAATCAACCGGGGCAACTGCGCCCAGATCTTCGGCGACATGTTCCAGCTGCTCGACCGCGACGCGGAAGGCTGGTCCCAGTATGCGATCGACCTGAGCGACCTGCATCGCGCGGCGCTGGAAGCCGAGTTGGAACGGCTTGGCAAGACGCTGGCCAACCTGCCGGAAAAAGTCGCCGTCTCGGTCGACGCCAAGGGCATTCGCCGCATCAAGCTGCGGCTGCCGCCCCAGCTCTCGCTGATCGGCACCATGAACACCAGCGATGAATCGGTCTATTACATGGACACCGCGTTCAAGCGCCGCTGGGACTTCGAGCACATGCCCTGGCAAGGCGCGGGGGACGACGAGGCCATCCAGGCCCAGCGGAACGCGCCGCTGGAAGGCACCAAGCATCGCTGGATCGACTTCCTGGAGCGCCTGAACGACTACATCGCAGAGCGGTTCGCCGGCCGCAACGTGGACGACAAGCAGGTCGGTCTCTGGTTCCTGCGCAACAACCAGACGACAAAGAACAAGGCACTGACCGCACTGCGCGACGACCTGCAACCCTTGATCGCCACCGAACTGCACAGCGAATGGGCCAAAGTGTTTGCCGGGACGAGAAACTACGGATTGGGCAAGAACCTGGATGTCTCCTCCGTCATTGCCGGCTATGAAGACCGCGGCGCGGCCTGGCCTGGATCGGTGGTCCACACGCTGCCGGAGCAGCTCGCCCAAACGCTGATCAATGACCTGAACGGGCAGATCCACCCCGTCGAGATTCCCCGCGAAGCCATCCGCAACAAGCTGATGTTCTTCCTGTGGGACAACGTCTTCTCCCGCGACAGCGAGCCGCTGGCGCAGCTGGTCCTGGCTCAGGACGCCGAGGCCAAGCCGCCGCGCACCTTCGGCGACTTCGCCACCGACGACAATCTGGCGCGCATGATCGACACGCTGATGGCCGCCACGCCCGCCGCTACGCAGACGTGAACACCTGGCATATCGAACTGGCGGATCCGGAATCAGCGACCTCGCGGGAGTCCTATGTTGGACTGGTGCGGGACAAGCTCACCGGCCGCCACACGCTGCGGCTGCCGATCGGATACGCCCCCCCCCCCGCCCCCGCCCCGCCCCCGCCCCCGCGCCGCCTCCCCCCGCCCATCCCGCCCCTCCGCACCCCGATCCGCGCCCCCCCGG
>NZ_JAGTJY010000226.1:7179-8605 GCF_018195695.1 Achromobacter sp. Marseille-Q0513
CGGCGGTGCAGGCCGACGTCGCGGCTACGGACTGGGGGCCCGCGGGGGAGGCCGCGGTTGGCGGGGTGGGGGACAGGCTCACCCGCGGCCACACGCCGCGGCTGCCGATCGGCTACGCCATGCCCCGCGCCCCCTCCCCGGACGAGCAGCTGGGCGGCAGCGCGCGGGCCATCGCGCATTTCTGCACGCTGTTCGCCGACCGCGAGATCGCCGACTCCCCGCGTGACGGCCTGCTCGGCGGCGCGAACGGCGAACGCCTGACGCCCGGCGACGGTCCCGCTCCTGGATTCTCGCGCATGCGAGCCTGCCTGTCATTGATCAGGCGCCTGCGGAATCCGCATTTCCTGGCGGAGGTGCGCAAGCCCGGACTGAGCAGCCAGTTCAATGACCGCCAGATCAGCCGCGCCCTGGAACACGCGCATTTCCTGCCCGACGGAACGCCGGTATTCGAGCAGATGTGGGGATCGAACCGACAGCTCGGCGTCAAGCATGAGGACTATTCCGGCCTGGCGGTCTGGATTGCCCTGGATGCGCTTGGCCATCTGTTCCCAGACGACATGAACACCGCGCTCAGTCCCGGGCTGCGCGCCGAGTGCGCCGCCATCGCAGCGCAATTCGCGAACGCTTACCGGCTATCCCCCGACGCGTCGCTGTATGCGGGCAAATCGGACCGGACCCTGGCCACGCTGCGCGCGGCGCTGGCCAGAATGAGCACCCAGGCGCCCGCCGTCTTCGCCGCCACCCGCGAACTGCAGCACCTGCTGGATGTGTACCTGAATCACGAGATGAACGGCCCGGGCGATATCCGTGGCGTGGCGGGCTTTTACCAGGTATGGGAAGCCGCCTGCCTGCAACATGCGCGCGCGCGGTATGGCGACGACCGGATCCACACCTGCGACCCGCGGTTCGCTGGTCCGGCAACCCCTGCCACCCTGCGTCGCTGGCAAGACAACCGGGAGCGCGTCTTCGCGCGCAACGGCAGGGACCGCAGGCCGGATCTGGTCCTGCTGAACCAGGACGGCCGGCATACGCTGATCGATTTCAAGTACAGCATGGCGTTCGGGCGCGACGCCGCCTTCTACTCACGCCGTCCCGCCGCGCCCGACCTCAAGTCCCTGAAACCGACCCGCGGCTCCATCGAGGAATTCAAGGAGGCGCTCAAGCTGGCCCAGGACGTGAACAACGCGGAAGCATACCGCTGGCTATTCATGCAGCATCAGCTCGAAACTCACCTGGACGATGCCGTCGATATCGAATTCTGGGTGCCCGCGTTCGAGGCCGAAGCGATGCCTGTTGCCTGGTCCGTGCGTAGCACCGGGTCCAGCCGCGCCGGATCCGGATTTCGCGGCTTCTCGGTCAGGCACCAGCCCACCGCCACGCTGATCTCCGACTTCGCCGCGAAATTCCGCCTCCTGTAGCGTCACGC
>NZ_JAGTJY010000227.1:0-8538 GCF_018195695.1 Achromobacter sp. Marseille-Q0513
TCCCGGGACCGCCCGCCCACATCCAGGCCGGCGCGGTCCCTGCCGCTCGGCCCGCTTCCGTCCGTCCTGAACCGGACGGCTGCCGGCCGAGCGCACACGACCTTTGCGCCTATCGTCATGCAACTCACCAAGAATTTCGTCAAAGCCAAGAATCCCTGCGCGGGCGGCTACAAATGGTTCCTGCGGGATCACAACGGACAGGGCGACTACCAGGCCGTGCTCGACGCCCTGGTCGCCGACGGCCGCGTCGGCGACGCCTGCTGGCTGCTGGACCAGTTCGGCCCGACCGACGCGGTGCTGCGGCTGGACGAGATCGACGCCAGCGCCGTGGTGTTCGCCGGCACGATCGAGGTGCGCATGGGCATCAATGTCGATTCCGTGGTGCGCGCCGGACGCGGCATCGTCGCCGGCGGCGGCATCCGCGCCGGCGAATCGGTGATCGCCGGCGAGAACATCCAGTCCGGCGCCCAGATCGCCAGCGCCGGCCTGCTGCGCGCGGGCGGCGACATCAGCGCCGAATGGGGCATCGAGACGGCCGACACGCTGGATTGCGCCGGCAACGCGCGCGCCAAATGGGACGTGCGCGCGGGCGGCAAGATAACCGTGGGAGGCCATCTGCACGCGGGCCAGGACGTGGCCTGCGACGACGCCATCGCCTGCGGCCAGGGCCTCAAGGCGGGCGGCTCGGTTGTCGCGGCCAAGGCGCTCACCGCCGGCTGCGGCATCCAGGCCGGCGCGTCTGTCGACTGCGGCGAGCACCTGGCCGCCGGCTGGGGCATGATCGCCGGCGAGGACATCCGCGCCGAGGGCGCCATCCGCGCGGGCGAAGGCATCCAGGCGCAAGGCGCCATCACGGCTGGCCCCGGCCACGGCATCTATGCCGGCCTGAACGTACGCCTGGACGCCTGGCCGGTCTGCGCCAGGGTCATCGCGAGCGAGCGCCCCAGCCAGCTGGTCAGCGGGCATTGGGAAGCGCGGGAACTGGAACTGGCCTGACAAGGCCTTGCCGCCCGCGCGACGGCAAGGCCGCACGGGCGCCAGCCGCCGCGCAAGGGCCGGCGCCCTCCCCGCTATCGCGCCGGCCTGAGCACCAGCATCAGCCCCAGCAGGATCGCCGCCATGCCGACCAGGCTCAAGGCCGGCAGCCGATTGCCCAGGATCAGGAAATCCAGCAGCGCCGTGCCGACCGGCACCAGGTAGAACAGGCTGGTCACGTTGACCAGGTTGCCCGCCTGGATCATGCGGTAGAACAGCAGCGTCGCGCCCACCGAGATCACCAGGCCCATCCATAGCCAGGGCAGCACGAAGCCGATGCTCCAGTCCACCCACAAGGGCTGGAACGGCGCGAACAGCAGGCACAGGACGAGGCTGACCGCGTATTGCAACGGCATCACGTCCATGGGCGGCTGGCTGGCCCGCTTCTGCAGGATGGCGCCCGCCGTCATGCTCAGCAGCGCGGCCATGGCGAAGCCGATGCCCGCCGCCGAATAGCGCGCCAAGGCGATGCTCTGGAACACCACCATGATGAGCCCGGCCAGGGCCAGCAGCAGGCCCGCCACGCGGCCCGCGTCGAAGCGCCGCTCCATCAGCGCCAGCGTCAGGATGGGCTGCGCGCCGAGCAGGGTCGCCAGCACCCCTGGCGTGACGCCGTGGTCCAGCGCCAGCAGATAGCAGATGGAATAGCAGCCGATGAGCAGGAAGCCCGTCAGCGCCACGCTGACGCGCGTTCCCGGCGCCGGCAGCCAACGGCGGCGACCGGCGCAGATCGCCAGCAACACCGCCAGCGCCAGCACGAAGCGCAGCAGCAGGAAGCCAAAGGCGGAGGCATGCGCCAGCCCCCATTTGGCGAAGATCGCGCCGCCGCTCCACAGCAGCACGAACAAGGAGGTGGAGCCATGGGCGGCCCACGCATTCCGGTTGAAAGACATGAGTTTCTACCTGTCGATGAGTGAACAGGCTCGAGCCCGGTCCATCCCGTCGCGGAAAAGCGGCGAGACGGATGCGCGAACCGCCGGACGCGTTCAGGCGTCAAGGCAGGCGGCTTGCGGGCCAGGCAGGAGCGTGATTGGACGAAGCGCGACGCGGACCGGATCGCCCGAACGGATCGGAACGAGCGGGAAGCGTCTTAGCGGCGGACGACGGCCGACGGCGGGTACGGGCCCGCGACGACGGCGACGACCCCGACGACGGTCGGCGGGGCTGCGGGCGGCGGCGCCGCTGCGACAGGAGGAGAAACCACCGCGCCTCGCGTCATGGCCCGTGCCGGCGCACGCGCGCCCGCTGCGCGGACGGCGCTGGCGGTGACGGCGATGGACAGGAAGTCGGACATGAGCGTTGCGGTGAACGACCCGGAGAACCGACAAGGTCCCCCTCTTGCGTGGCCAGGCCGGATGTTGCGTCCGCCCTGGATACCGCGCAGGATCAAGTGGCGTAGCCTACGCGCGCGCCCCATGCGCGTCAAGCGGCTTCACACAACTTGACCGCGGCGGCGCGGGACAGGGACCGGCCGCCGCGCGCGACGGCTATCCCGCCGCGCCGATGCGCCGCTGCGCCACGCCCAGATCGCGCCAGGCCTCGCCATGGCAGGTGAACATCAGGATCTGGTGGCGCGTGGCGGCATCGAACAGGGCGCGCTTCATGAAGTCGCGGCGGCCCTCGTCGGCGTGGACCAGCGCATCGTCCAGCACCAGCAGCGTGGGACGCCCCGCCTCCTGCAACAGGTCGGCGTAGGCGAAGCGCGCCAGGATGCCCAGTTGCTCGCGGGTGCCGAAGCTCAGGCTGTCGAGCGCGTCCTCGCCGCCGGCGCGCTGCAAGGCGGCGGGCAGCAAGGCATCATCCAGGCGCAAGGCAGCCTCGGGGAACAGCAGGCCCAGATAATGGCGCAGCCGGCGCGCCAGCGGCGCCTGCAGCCGCTGGGTGGCGGCCGCGCGCTTGTCGCTCAGCAGCCGCAGCAGCAGGTCCAGCGCCCGCGCGCGCCGATCCAGCTCGTCGCGACGGCGCTGCAGCCGCTCGCAATCGGCCTCGGCCTCGGACAGCCGTTCGCCCAGGCCTTGCGCGCCGGCCTGGTCCAGCTTGCCCTGCAGTTGCAGCATCTCGCCGTGCCGGCGCTGCTGCGCCTCGCGTTCCAGCGCGGCCGACTGTTCGAAGCGCAGCGCGTCCTGCTCGATCAACGCCGGACGCTGGCCGTCCAGCGCGGCCTCGGCCTCGCCCAGCCGCCGCGCCAGCAGATCATGATGGCTGCGCGTCTCGGCCAGCCGTCCCGCCCGCTCCTGGCGCTGCGCGCTGCGCTCGGGCGACAGCAGCGCGGCCCGGCTGGCCGTGGCCTGCGATTGCAGCATCTGGGCGCGGGTTCCCTCCGCGTCCGCCGCGCGCCGGGCCTCGGTCCAGGCATTGCCCGCGTGTTCGGCGGCTGCCTGCGCCTCGCCCAAGGCCTGCCGCGCCGTGGCCAGGTCAAGAACGTCGCCCTCGACCGCCGGCGGCAAGGCATGCAGACGCGTCCGCAGCGCATCACGCCGGACCTGTGCCTCGTCGCGCTGGCCTCGCAGCATGTCGATGCCCTTCGGCGCGTGGATCTGCAGCGCCCTGCGCATGCCTTCCAGATCGCCCTTGAGCGCCGCATGGCGGGCATGGCGCGCCTCGACCTCATCGACGCTGGCCGCGCCCAGGCGGGCCAGCAGCGCCACCCCATCGGCATCCAGCGCGGCCAGTTCGCGTTGCAGCGCGGGCAGGTCCTTGCCGCCCGGCTCGATGCGCAGGCGGCCCACGCCGGGCAGGTCCAGCTCCGCCGCGGCGGTCAGCAGCAGTTGGCCGTCGGCCTCCAGCTCGCAGCCGTCCAGCAGCGCCCGCGCGCCCGGCTCCAATCGGTACGACAGCCGCGTGGCCACGGCCTGCAGCTGGGCGCGCAGGCTGGCGCGCTGGCTTTCGATCCTGCGCAGCCCCTGCAGATCGGCGTCCGGCACCTCGATGCCGACCACCTCGGCCTTGAGCGCCGATCCCTGGGCAATCAGTTCATCCGCCGCTTTCAGCGCGCCATCCAGGCGTTCCGAGTCGGCGTCCAGCTGGCGCAGTTGCTGCTCCAGGTCGCGCCGATCGGCCTGCGCCTGCGCCGCCGTCAGGGCCAGCCGCGCCGCGTCGGCGGTGGCGCGTTGCGCGTCGCGCTGTTGCAGCGCGCGCGCCAGCGGCGCCTCGGACTGGCGCAGGCGCTCGGCGGCCGCCTGAGCCTGCTGTTCCAGCGTCCGCAGCTCGGTTTCATCCTGCTGGTCGCGCCCGACCTGGTCCTGCAACAGGCCCAGGTTGCTGGCGGCCTGTGCCAGCTCGCGGCGCAAGCCGTCCAGCGTCTCGCGCTCGCGCGCCAGGGCTGCCAGGCGCGTGCGCGCCTCGGCGGCCCGCGCTTCCAGCGCCTTCCAGGGCTCGGCCTGCTGCGCCTGCCCGTGTTCCTGGCGCAAGGCGGCCAGCCGGTCGACGTCCGCGTCCAGCTGCGCCTTGGCGCGCAGGGCGTCGTCGCGCGCCGACCGCGCGCGCGCCAACGCCTCGTCGGCATCCTTGAACACGCCCTTGGGCTTGCCGTTGCGCGCGTCCAGCAACGCGCCGCGCTCGGCCGACACGCGCTCGAACAGCCTGTCGCCGTCGCCGGCCGCCAGTTCGCCGGACAGGCGTGTCAGCGCGTCGCGCAGATGGCCCTGGGCATGGCCCGCGGGCGCGTTGAGCGCCTGGCCCTCGCCCTGCTGGATCCACAGCAGGCCGGGAATGCCCGCCTGCTCGGGCTTGCTCTGCCCGCGTCCGGGCATGTCGAAGCCCAGCAGCGCCGCCAGCGCATTCTCGGCCGCCTCGCCGTCCAGGCGTTCGGCGCCGCCGTCGATCAGCAGCTCGCAGCGCGCCCGCGTCAGGAACTGCTTTTTCAGCACGTAGTCGCGCCCCGCGTGGCTGAATGCCAGCTCCACGCTGGGCCGCGCGCCGGATTCGCCGCGCGGCGCCAGATCGGCGACCGTCTTGGTGCTGTAGCGTTCAAGGAAAGCGGCGCGGATGGCCGCCGCCACGGTGCTCTTGCCGGCCTCGTTGGGGCCGACGAACAGGTTCAGCCCGGCTTGCAGGCCGTCCAGCGCCAGGGGCTGGCGGAACTTGCGGAATTCTTCCAGGACGATGCGCGACAGCTTCATTGCGCGCCTCCTTCGGCCGCCGCCTCGCGCTGCATCCGCAGCAGCAGGCGCAGCGCCTCGGATGCGACGGCGGCTTGCGCATCGTCGCCCGGCGCGGCCTGCATCGCCTGCAGCTGCGCCGCGACCTCGGCCACGTAGCCGCTGGCGCCCAATTGCGCGAAATCGGCCTCGTCCGGTTCCAGCAGCAGGCCCGAGAAATCACAGAGCAGCGCGCGCGCCTGCGCGGCCGCCTCGCCCGCCGCGCGTTGCAGCAGCTCCCAGCCGGGCATGCCCACGTGGCCGGCCACCTCCAGCTTCAGCACGTCCTCGCCGCGCAGCGCCGCCAGCCGGTCGGCCAGCGCCTGGGCGTCGGTCGGCAGGCTCAGCGTCTCGCTCCAGGCCGACCAGCGGTAGCGGCCCAGGGCCACGCGCTCGACCTCCGGCGCCGCGCCCGGACCGGCGATGCGCACGTCCAGCACATAGCCCGGCTCATTGCCCCGGAATCGATCCTGCTCGGGCGTGCCCGCATACCAGCAACGCTCGTCCACCTGCAGGCAGCCGTGCCAGTCGCCCAGCGCCAGATAGTCCAGCCGCGCGCGCGCAGCGCGGTCCGCCGCGATGGGATTGGTGGCATCGATGGTGTCCGGCAGGCGGCCCGTGACGCTGCCGTGCGCCAGTCCGACGCGCACGCGGCCGGCCTCGCTTTCCATCAGGTCGAACGCCTGGGTCACGTCATCGTAGGTATGGCGCTGGGTGAGCGGCGCGGCCAGCACCGCCAGGTTGGCGCCGGGCAGGTCCACCACGCCGGTGCGCAGCGGCACATGCACATTGGCGGGCACGCAGCCCAACTGGATGGCGCGGGTCCAGACGCTGTCGGCCAGCGCGGCGTCGTGGTTGCCGGCGATCATCACCCAGGGGCCGGCGTAGGCGCCCAGCGCGCCGAACAAGCGCCGGATGCCACGGTCGGAGATGCCTTGCGTGTCGAACACGTCGCCGGCCACCAGCACCGCATCCACGCCGCGCTCGGTCGCCAGCTGGGCAATGCGGGCCACGGCATCAAAGCGCGCCTCGGCCAGCATGGCGGCGTCATCGGAATCGAATTGGCCGTACTGGCGGCCGATCTGCCAGTCGGCGGTATGCAGGATATGCGTCATGCGGCGATTGTGTCACAAGCGCGCGGACGCGACGGCCCTGGGCAGGGACCTTGCCGTCACCCGCGGCCGCCGCGCATCGCCCCACCCATTCGACCGCCATGCCGCCCGGCGAAGCGCCATTGGCGGCGCTGAATAAACGACGGCCCGGCCGGTATCGTGCGCCGGGCGGGCCGTATAAAGGCGCCGGCTTCCGGCCGGCGCTGGAGACAAACGTCAGTCGGGCTCAGGCGCCCTTGCCGCCCAGCACCAGCGGCTGGCCGCGCGCGGCGCCGCGATCGTAGCGCGACAGGCCCAGGTCGTCGGCGCGGATCGCCGGACGCTGGCCCATGACCTGGTCAGCCACCAGCTTGCCCGAACCGCAGGCCATGGTCCAGCCCAGCGTGCCGTGGCCGGTGTTCAGGAACAGGTTGCCGTAACGGGTGGCGCCCACCACCGGCGTGCCGTCCGGCGTCATCGGCCGCAGGCCGGTCCAGAACTCGGCGTGCGGCAGGTCGCCGCTGCCGGGGAACAGATCGTCCACCACCATTTCGAGCGTCTTGCGGCGGGCGTCCTTCAGGCGCAGGTCGAAACCCGCCACCTCGGCCATGCCGCCGACGCGGATGCGCTGGTCGAAGCGCGTCACGGCGATCTTGTAGGTTTCGTCCAGGATGGTCGACACCGGCGCGGCGGACTCGTCGACCATGGGCACGGTCAGCGAATAACCCTTGAGCGGATAGACCGGCAGGTCCAGGCCCAGCGGTTCCAGGAAACCGCGGGTGTAGCTGCCGAAGGCGGCCACGTAGCGGTCGGCGGTCAGCACCTCGTCGCCCACGCGCACGCCGGTGATCTGGCCGCCCGCGGTGTTCAGGCCGGCCACGTTCTGGCCGTAGCGGAATTCCACGCCCAGCTCAGCGGCCATGGCCGCCAGGCGGGTGGTGAACAGATGGCAGTCGCCGGTTTCGTCGTTGGGCAGGCGCAGGCCGCCAGTCAGCTTGTGGCTGGAGCGCTCCAGGGCCGGCTCGGCCGTCACCAGGCGATTGCGGTCCAGCAGTTCGTAGGGCACGCCAACCTCTTCCAGCACGGCGATGTCGCGGCGCGCCGCTTCCAGTTGCGCGTCGGTGCGGAACAGCTGCAGCGTGCCGCGCGTGCGCTCTTCATAATGGATGCCGGTGGCCGCGCGCAGTTCGCGCAGGCAATCGCGGCTGTACTCGGACAGGCGCAGCATGCGTTCCTTGTTGATCGCATAGCGCTCGGCCGAACAGTTGGCCAGCATGGCCGCCATCCACTTCAACTGGAACAGGCTGCCGTCCAGGCGGATCGCCAGCGGCGCATGCTTCTGGAACAGCCATTTGATGGCCTTCATCGGAATGCCGGGCGCGGCCCACGGCGTGGAATAGCCGGGCGAGACCTGGCCGGCGTTGGCGTAGCTGGTCTCCTTGGCGGCCGCGGGCTGGCGGTCCAGCACCGTCACTTTGGCGCCCTGGCGGGCCAGGTAATAGGCGGTCGTCGTGCCGATGACACCGCTGCCGAGGACGATCACATGCATGATTCTTTCCGATGGTTGGTTTTATGCAGGAATTTCGGTAGTCTATGGCCCTTATCACAGCGAATATCACTGAAGATTTTGCTTTGGCAGTGCTTTTTCTCGACCAACCCTGCTTTTTGACCCCGCGGAAGTGAAATGCGCGAACTGGACCGCCTAGACCTGAAAATCCTGGATATCCTGCAGCGCGAAGGCCGGATTCCTGTGACGGAATTGGCCGAGCGCGTGAACCTGTCCGCCACCCCCTGCTCCGACCGCATCAAGCGCATGGAGCGCGAAGGCGTGATCACCGGCTACCACGCGCGCGTCAATCCGGCGGCGCTGGGCAAGAACCTGCTGGTGTTCCTGGAAATCAAGCTGTCGGCCAAGTCGGGCGACGTGTTCGACAAGGTCAAGCAGGAACTGCTGTACGTGCCCGAAGTCATGGAATGCCACCTGGTATCCGGCGAGTTCGACTACCTGGTCAAGGCGCGCCTGAGCGAAATGAACGAATACCGCCGCCTGCTCGGCGAGATCCTCAAGCGCCTGCCCGCTTCCGCCGAATCGCACAGCTACATCGTGATGGAAGAGATCAAGGAATCGCTGTACCTGCCCGTCGACAGGTAGGCCCGCGCCATTTGTAACAGAACGGGCGGCCGGCGGCTGGTATGCTGGCACCCCTTTTGCCGCCGGCCGGCCCCGCGCCCGCCCCCGCGGCGCGCGTCCTGATGCTTGTTTTCGCCTATGC
>NZ_JAGTJY010000228.1:0-8427 GCF_018195695.1 Achromobacter sp. Marseille-Q0513
CGCGGGCGCGTGGGGCCGGGGCCGGCGGGGCGCGGTTCCTTTCCCGGCGCCCCGCCCCGGCGCCCGCCCGGGCCGGGCCGCCGGCGTGGCCCGCGCCCCGCCGCGACGGCCCGACCGCCGCCGCTGCCGCCATGCCGACGCAGGTCAAGACCGCCTTCGCCGCCGCCCTGCTGTCGATGGTCGCGTTCTTCGCCGGCATCATCATGCTGCCCGCCCGGCTCGCGGGCCTGGGCGTGGACGAGGCCGGCACCGGCTATTTCCTGTCCTTCATCTCGCTGGTGGCGGTGGGCGGCGCGGCGCTGCTGCCGGCGCTGGGCCGGCGCGCCAGCGGCCGCGCCGTGCTGGTCGCCGCGCTGCTGGCCTACGCGGCCGCCCACGGCTGTTTCACCGTGGCGCAGTCGCCCGCGCAATGGCCGGCGCTGCTGGCGGGCGCGCTGCTGCATGGACTGGGATTCGGGCTGTCGATTCCGCTGCTCAACCACCTGGTCATCGAACATAGCGCCGACGGCGCGCGGGCCCGCCATCTGGCGTACCTGTCCATGGCCATCTTCTGCGGCCAGTTCCTGTCTTCCTTCATGGAATTCCTGCCCGGCGGGCCCGGCGTCGTATTCGCCGGCGCCGGCCTGATTTCATTGCTGTCGGCCGCCGCCTTCGCGCTCGCGATGGGCCGCCAGCACCCCTCCCCCCGTCACGACTGAGGACACTCGCGCCATGGAACTCTCGCAAGCCAGCCTGCTGCTGGACCCCGCCCCCCTGCAACTGGAAACCGGCTTTGAACGGCTGCCCAACGGCGTGCTGCACGTGGCCTGCCGCACCGACCTGCACAACTGCACGGGCGAGATGTTCGAATGGTGGTTCCGCTCGCGTCCCGGCACGCGCGAGTACATCTGGTGGCACCCCGTGGACCACGTGTCCAGCGACTGGGCCGAAGGCAGCGCCGATACGCACGTGGGTTCGATCCATCTGGTGAAGGAGTACTTCACCGGCATGCCCGCCGCCGACCTGGCCATCCAGTTCCGCGACGCCGCCGAGTTCTTTGGCGCCGAGGCCTACCGCGCGGCGCGCGACAGCGGCGCCATCTCGGCCGCCGTCTGCGGCCGCGTCGGCATGGGCGCGACGCCGCAACGCCTGCCCACGGGCGAAGTGCTGGGCGGCCGCCTGTTGCACATCGGCCGCGACACGAAATGGGGGCTGGCGCTGCGCAGCCACTTCTACATGGGCCAGGACCTGGTCGCCGACGGCTGGACGCCGGACCAGCTCAAGGCTGAATTCAGCGACGACTTCGGCCGCGCGCTGCTCATGCACTGCTACAACGAGTTCACCTTCCTGTCGCGCTTCCTGCCCGGCCTTCACGCCGGCGACAACCGCGACACCAAGCCGGTGACGCTGCCCTGGTAAGCGCCACGCCGCAGGCCACCGAAACGCGCAGGAGACCGGGCCGGCCCGGATACGGCGTTCCAAGAACGGCGGATCAAGAGCAAGGTCTCGAGCACGCCGTCACGAAAGCGGCGCATCATGAACAAAAGGCCCCACCGCCCTGAAGCGGTGGGGCCTTTTGCCTGCAGCCCGATCTATGCCTGATGGTTTACTTCAGCCAGACGCGCGCGTTGCGGAACATGCGCATCCAGGGGCTGAACGTGCCGCCGGCGTCGGCCTTGCCCCACTTCTCGGGCGCCCAGGACATCATGACGTTGCGGGTCACGCGTTCCGGGTGCGGCATCATCACCGTGAAGCGGCCGTCGGCGGTGGTGACCGAGGTCAGGCCGCCCGGGCTGCCGTTGGGGTTGAACGGATAGGCCTCGGTGGCCTGGCCGCGGTTGTCGATGTAGCGCGCGGCCGTCAGCACGCGGCCGGCGTCGCCCTGCTGCGAGAAATCGGCATAGCCTTCGCCGTGAGCCACGGCCACCGGAATGCGCGCGCCATCCATGCCGGCGAAGAAGATCGACGGCGACTTGGCCAGTTCCACCAGGGCCAGGCGCGCCTCGTACTTCTCGGACAGGTTGCGCGTGAAGCGCGGCCAGGCCTCGGCGCCGGGGATCATGGGCGCCAGCGCGGCCATCATCTGGCAGCCGTTGCACACGCCCAGCGCGAAGGTGTCGGGACGCGCGAAATAGGCGGCGAACTGATCCGACAGGCGGCTGTTGAAGCGGATGGTGCGGGCCCAGCCTTCGCCGGCGCCCAGCACGTCGCCGTAGCTGAAGCCGCCCACGGCCACCAGGCCCTGCATGCCCGCCAGGTCCACGCGGCCGGCCAGCAGGTCGGTCATGTGCACGTCGAAAGCCTCGAAGCCGGCGGTGTCGAAGGCCCAGCCCATTTCGACCTGGCTGTTGCAGCCCTGCTCGCGCAGGATGGCCACGCGCGGACGCTTGCCGGTGACGATGTACGGCGCGGCGATGTCTTCCTGCGGATCGAAGTCCACGTTCGGCTGCATGCCCGGATCCTGCGTGTCGCTCCAGACATCCAGCTCGGCCTGGGCGCAGGCCGGGTTGTCGCGGCGCGCCATGATGCGGTAGGACACCTCGCTCCAGGCGCGGCCCAGGTCGGCGCGCGGCTGGCCCCAGACCTTCTTGCCGTCGCGGTAGAACTCGACTTCGTCGGCCGCGTTCAGGCCGCCGATCACGTGCGAGTGGGCCGACAGGCCGGCGCCGCGCAGCACCTGCATGACGGCGTCGCGTTGCGCGGCCGGCACCTGGATGACGGCGCCGGCTTCTTCCGAGAACAGCGCCTTGAGCGTCAGCTCGTCGCGCTGCACCGCCACCTGCTCGGGACGGATCTTGTAGTCGCCCCAGTCGGCCGACTGCGGATCGAAGGTCAGCATGTCCAGGTTGACCGAGATACCGGTGCGGCCGGCAAAGGCCATTTCGGTCAGCGTGGCGAACAGGCCGCCGTCGGAACGGTCGTGGTAGGCCAGGATGGTGCCGGCCTCGGCCAGCGTGCGGATGGTGACGAAGAAGGCGCGCAGGTCCTGCGGCGCATCGATGTCCGGCACGGTCTCGCCGACCTGGTTGTAGGCCTGCGCCAGGATCGAGCCGCCCATGCGATGGCGGCCTCGGCCCAGGTCGACCAGGATCAGCACGCTGTCGCCGGCGTCGGTGCGCAGCTGCGGCGTGAGGCTGGCGCGCACGTCGGCCACCGGCGCGAAGGCCGTGACGACCAGCGACACCGGCGCCACCACCTGGCGCTGCTCGCCGTCCTGTTCCCAGCTGGTCTTCATGGACAGCGAGTCCTTGCCGACGGGAATGGACAGGCCGGCGGCCTGGCACAGCTCGCTGACGGCCGACACGGTGTCGTACAGCGCCGCGTCCTGGCCCGGCACGCCGCAGGCGGCCATCCAGTTGGCGGACAGCTTGATGTCTTCCAGGCGCGCCACGTCGGCGGCGGCCAGGTTGGTCAGGGCCTCGGCCACGGCCATGCGGCCCGAGGCCGGCGCGTCGAGCATGGCGATGGGCGTGCGTTCGCCCATGGACATGGCTTCGCCACGGAAGCCTTCGTAGTCGGCCAGCGTCACGGCGCAGTCGGCCACCGGCACCTGCCACGGACCGACCATCTGGTCGCGGCTGGACAGCCCGCCCACGGTGCGGTCGCCGATGGTGATGAGGAAGGACTTGTTGGCCACGGTGGGGTGGCGCAGCACGCGGTAGGCGGCCTCGGTCAGGTCGATGCCGGCCAGGTCCAGCGGGGCCGACACGCCGGGCAGGCGCTTGACGTCGCGCGTCATGCGCGGCGGCTTGCCCAGGATCACGTCGATAGGCACGTCCACCGGACGCACTTCGTCGGCGCCCTGCGCGCGGATGGCGTCCAGGCCCGGCAGGCCCTCGCCGTCTACCACGCGCAGCTGGCGCTCTTCGGTGGCCACGCCCACCACCGCGTAGGGGCAGCGCTCGCGGCGCGCGATGGCGTCGAAGCGGTCCAGGTCCTGCGGCAGAATCGACAGGACGTAGCGTTCCTGCGATTCGTTGCTCCAGATCTCGGCCGGCGACAGGCCCGATTCTTCCAGGGGCACGCGCTTCAGGTCGAAGATGGCGCCACGGCCGGCGTCGTTGACCAGCTCGGGGAAGGCGTTGGACAGGCCGCCCGCGCCCACGTCATGGATGGCGATGATGGGGTTGCGCTCGCCCTGCTGCCAGCAGCGGTCGATGACTTCCTGCGCGCGGCGCTCCAGTTCGGGGTTGCCGCGCTGGACGGAATCGAAGTCCAGCTCGGCGGAGTTGCTGCCCATGCTGATGCTGGACGCGGCGCCGCCGCCCATGCCGATGCGAAAGCCCGGGCCGCCCAGCTGGATCAGCAGCGCGCCCGGCGGGATCACGTCCTTGTGCGTGAGGCCGGCGTCGATGCTGCCCAGGCCGCCCGCGATCATGATGGGCTTGTGATAGCCCCAGCGCGTGTCGCCGGCGGTCTGCTCGAAGCTGCGGAAATAGCCCAGCAGGTTGGGACGGCCGAATTCGTTGTTGAAGGCGGCGCCGCCGATGGGGCCGTCGATCATGATGGACAGCGGCGAGGCGATGCGGTCCGGCAGGCCGTGATGATCGGCTTCCCAGGGCTGAGGCGCGTCCGGAAAGCGCAGGTGCGACACGGTGAAGCCGGTCAGGCCGGCCTTGGGCTTGGAGCCTCGGCCGGTGGCGCCTTCGTCGCGGATCTCGCCGCCCGCGCCGGTGGAGGCGCCGGGGAACGGCGCGATGGCGGTCGGGTGGTTGTGCGTTTCCACCTTCATCAAGGTGTGCACGGTGGTGTCGCGGCGGATGTAGCGGGCCTGGTCGGCGCCCTCGCCCGCCGCGCCCGGCAGGCCGGGCACGCCGGCCTGGAAGCGCTGGGCCGGACCGCCTTCCATGATGGCGGCGTTGTCGGAATAGGCGACCACGGTGCCGGCGGGCTGGGCCTTGTGGGTGGCGCGGATCATGCCGAACAGCGTGTTGGGCTGTTCCTGGCCGTCGATCACCCACTGGGCGTTGAAGATCTTGTGGCGGCAGTGCTCGCTGTTGGCCTGGGCGAACATCATCAGCTCGACGTCGGTGGGGTCGCGCCCCAGGTCACTGAAGGACTTGGCCAGGTATTCGATTTCGTCGTCGGACAGCGCCAGGCCCAGCGTGGCGTTGGCCTCGACCAGCGCCTCGGCGCCGCGCGCCTGCACGGCCACGGTGCGCATGGGCTTGCCGGCCAGCGTCTGGAACAGCGCCTGGCCGTCGAAGCCGGCGTCGACCACGGTTTCGGTCATGCGGTCATGCAGGCAGTCGGCGGCGCGCGCCAGCATGGCGGCGTCGAAGCTCTTGGCGCCCAGCAGGCCGCGCTCGGGGGTGATCACATAGCGCACGCCGCGCTCGATGCGGCGCACGGCGTCCAGGCCACAGTTGTGGGCGATGTCGGTGGCCTTGCTGGCCCACGGGGAAATCGTGCCCAGGCGCGGGATGACCAGCAGTTCCAGGCTCTTGGCGGGCGCGTCGCCGGTCACGGGCGTGCCGTAGTCCAGCAGTTGGGCCAGCTGTTGCTGCTGCCCGGCCGTCAGGGCGGCATCGGTGTTGACGAAGTGCTCGTAGCGGGCGGAGATGTCGGCCACCGGCAGGCCGGCCTCTTTCAGTTGCGCCAGCAGGCGATCGCGGCGGAAGGAGGACAGGACGGAGGAACCAGGCAGATGCTGAACAAGGGACACGATGCGGGCGCCGTATTTGAGGAAGGAGCAAAACGGGGATTTTACCTGTTAAGCGGGTTTTCCCGGAGCGCGCGCGCGGGCGGCGTCCGATCGTCCGCTTCCGGCGCGGTGTTACAAAAAAATTCGAACCCGATCAACCCAGCATCTTGCGTCGCAGCATTCATGAAAATCCATGAATCTCCTGCAAATTCTGCCTGGTCATCGCGATTTCCGAAAATCTGATCCCGCAATGCAACATGCGCAGCCAGCGCCAAAAACGCGGGAAAACACGAACACCCCAGCCGGGAACCCGACGGTAGGATGCTGCGACACCTCCTCCAATCCGCGCTCAACGCCGCGCCAGCCGCAACGCCTCACAATGTCCCGCTCCGACGCCCACCCAGAGCCCGCCGAACCGATTCTTCCCGTTGAACCCGAACCCGACGTGAAAGTGCCGCTGGCCATCGAGGACTGGCTGGCCGTGATCTTGCTGGCGGCGCTGGCGCTGATCACCTTCGTGAACGTGCTGGTGCGCTACTTCACCGACCAGTCCTTCGCCTGGACCGAGGAAATCTCCGTCTTCCTGCTGATCGTGCTGACCATGGCCGGCGGCAGCATGGCCTTCGTGCGCAACCACCACATCCGCATCGAGATCCTGGCCGACAACGGCTCGCCGCGACGCCAGCGCATCATGGCCCTGGTCGCCAACGGCTGCGTGCTGCTGTTCTTCGTGCTGCTGACGGTGCTGTCGGTCAAGCTGGTGGCCGACGAATACATCTACGAAGAGACCTCGCCCGCCATTGGCGTGCCGACCTGGTGGTATTCGATCTGGCTGCCGGTGATGGCCGCCGCCATCTCGCTGCGCGTGCTGGGCGCGATGCGCCGCATCCTTCGGAGCCCCGCATGATCGCCGCCATCCTGTTCGGGGTCTTCATCGTCCTGATGCTGATCGGCGTGCCGGTGGGCGTGGCGCTGGGCCTGGGCGGCACGGTGGCCATCGTGCTGTCCAACCTGGACACGCCCTGGTATGGCCTGTTGACGGTGCCGCAGAACTTCTACGCCGGTCTGGCCAAGTACCCGCTGCTGGCGATCCCGATGTTCGTGCTGGTCGGCTCGATCTTCGACCGCTCGGGCGTGGCCAAGCGCCTGGTGGATTTCGCCATCGCCATCGTCGGGCGCGGCCCGGGCATGCTGCCGCTGGTGTCGATCGCCGTGGCCATGTTCCTGGGCGGCATCTCCGGCTCCGGCCCGGCCTGCGCCGCCGCCGTGGGCGCGGTGATGATCACCGCCATGTCGCGCGCCGGCTATCCGGGCTCGTTCTCGGCCGCGGTGGTGGCCGCCGGCGCCGCCACCGACATTCTGATCCCGCCCTCGGTGGCCTTCATCATCTACTCGGTGCTGGTGCCGGGCGCCTCGGTGCCGGCGCTGTTCGCCGCCGGCATGGTGCCCGGCATCCTGGCCGGCTTCGCGCTGATCATCCCGGCGGTGTGGCTGTCGCGCAAGCACAAGATGGGCTCGCTGGAAGCGCACTTGCCGCGCCCGCCGTTCTGGAAGAGCCTGCGCGAGGCGTCCTGGGGCCTGGCCGCGCCGGTGCTGATCCTGGGCGGCATGCGCATGGGCTGGTTCACGCCAACCGAGGCCGCCGTGGTGGCGGTGTTCTACGGCCTGTTCGTGGGCATGTTCATCCATCGCAGCATCAAGCTGCGCGATCTGTTCACCATCCTGCGCGAGGCCGCCGAGCTGTCGGCCGTGATCATGCTGGTGGTGACGCTGGCCGGCATCTTCGCCTGGGCCCTGTCCACGCTCAGCGTGATCGACCCGATCACGCACGCCATCGTCAATTCCGGGCTGGGCGAATGGGGCGTGCTGGCGCTGCTGATCCTGCTGCTGATGACGGTGGGCATGTTCCTGGACGGCATCTCGATCTTCCTGATCTTCGTGCCGCTGCTCATGCCCATCGCCAATGCCTACGGCTGGGATCCGGTGTGGTTCGGCGTGATCCTGACGCTGAAGGTCGCGCTGGGCCAGTTCACCCCGCCGCTGGCGGTGAACCTGATGGTGTCGTGCCGCATCGCGCGGGTGCCGATGGAATCGACGGTGCCCTGGGTGGTGTGGCTGCTGGGCGCGATGTTCCTGGTGCTGGTGGCGGTGCTGGTGTTCCCGCAACTGGCGCTGTGGCTGCCGCACAAGCTGGGATATTGAACGCCGGGCGCGCGCCGCGCGCCGGCCTGGACATGTACGGACATCACAACGAGAAGAGAGGAGACGCAAGATGAAATTCCGCAATTGGATCGCCGCCGCCTTGTGCACGGCCGCCGTCGCCGGCCTGGCGCCCGCCCACGCGCAGACCTACAAGCCCGAGTACAAGCTCTCCATCGTCGTCGGCACCACCTTCCCGTGGGGCCAGGGCGCCGAGATCTGGTCCAACCTGGTGCGCGAGCGCACCCAGGGCCGCATCAACATCAAGGTCTATCCCGGCACCTCGCTGGTCCAGGGCGACCAGACCCGCGAATTCACCGCCATCCGCCAGGGCGTGATCGACATGGCCGTGGGCTCGACCATCAACTGGTCGCCGCAGGTCAAGCAGCTGAATCTGTTCTCGCTGCCCTTCCTGATGCCCGACTACGCCGCCATCGACGCGCTGGTGCAGGGCGAGGTCGGCAAGGAGATGTTCAAGCTCATCGAGAAGGCCGGCGTGGTGCCGCTGGCCTGGGGCGAGAACGGCTACCGCCAGCTGTCGAACTCCAAGCGCGAGATCAAGCGCCCCGAGGACATGAAGGGCATGAAGCTGCGCGTGGTGGGCT
>NZ_JAGTJY010000229.1:0-8410 GCF_018195695.1 Achromobacter sp. Marseille-Q0513
AGTAGCGTCAAGACGTCTGGGTTCCAGGGCTGGCGTTCGCGGATCTCGCGCAGCTCGTCGGCAGTGAGGGCGGGGCGGAAAGGCATGGCAAAACACCTGGCTGGGTATCCAGTGTAATCCGGCAGTGTCCTATTGCAATTTGGCCCCGGTTTCAGTTTTTAGGGTCAGATTGGTGGCGCTGGATCGATCGCATCCGGCATCTGGTATTTCGAGTTGCCGACTTCGGGGCGAACCGGATGCCACTGAAACGCCGTTTCCGGCAGGCCGTGCTGCAGCAGCTCCAGAGCCTGCGTCACGGGGAAATCGGGGTCTAGCCAGTGGATGGCCAGGTCGGCCGGTAGCGCAACAGGCCGGCGGTCGTGAACGTCGACCATGCCGCCGGCTGAATCGTCGGTGACGATCGCAAAGCCGTGGGCCTCGTCCTTTTCCGTCCCCGGCCGCCAATTGCTCAGGCCGGCGAAGAACAGCGGGGCGCTGTCGGCCGCATGGATGAAATACGGTTGCTTCGGTGGCTTCGGGCTGCTGTCGAGCGCTTGCCACTCATACCACCCGTCCGCGGGCACAAGGATGCGGCCATGTCCCGTGAGCAGCTTCCAGGGCCATTTGTTGGCCTGGATCTTGTCCAACCTGGCATTCGACATCAGGTATTTCGAGCCAGACGGCCGCCATCCCCAATGCTGCCGGTCCAAGTCAAAGGCGCCCGCGAGCCGGTGCATTGTCAGCGGGCGCGTGCCCGGCGGGATGTTGTAGCGCGGGCCGGCCGGGTCATCGAAGATTCGATGCAGGTTGGGGAAGATCCGTTCGACATAGTCGAGCGGCCCAGACTTCTGGACGATGCGACCGCACATAGGCGCCTCCTGCCAGGGGGAAGGGCCAGTATAGTGCGGGTCAGGACGCGGCGCGCAGCGGCACAACCTTCGGGCGTCCGGGCTTCAGCTTAACCGGCCCCCAATTGTTCGGGTCGCCGACCAGCTTGGTAAGGTAGGCGCCGAGCATGTCGAACGCCTCGCGGCGCTGGGGCAGCATCTTCTGGCGCTGGTAGACCTTCACCAGCTGCGTTTGCTCGGCATGGTTCAGGCACTTCTCGACCACGTTCTCGGCCACGCCAAGCTCGCCCATGATGGTCGCCCCGGTACGGCGCAGGTCGTGCGTGGTCCACGGGCCGCCGGGTAGCGACAGCTCGCCACGCACGCCCAGGCCCTGGCGCTTGCTGTCGCTCGCTTGGCGCATGGTGGCCTGGTGGCTGAACGCGCGGTATGAGACGTGGCCTATGCCGCCTTTGCCGGGGATCAGGTAGTCGCCGGGCCGTGGTTGCTCGCGCAGCACCGTCAGCCAGTAGAGGGCGAAGTCCGAGAGCTGAATCGTGTGCTCGCGGTTCGACTTGTTCTTGGCGGCCGGAATCGTCCACTCCTGGGCCTCCCAGTCAATCTCGCTTTCCCGCACCGCCGCGATTTCACCAGCGCGCGCCATCGTCGACAGCGCGATCCAATATGCGGCCTGCGCATAGAGTGTCATGCCGGTGGCCGCCAGCAGCTTGTCGCGCAGCATCTTGATTTCGGCCGCGTCCAGCACGCGATCGCGCACCACGTCCTTGCCGCCTACCGACGTCTTCTTGATGAGCGCTGCGGGGTTGGCCTCGATCCATTCACGCTCGGCCGCATAGGCCAGCATCTGCTTGATGTCGATGAGGACGCAGTTGGCCTGTGGGCCTTTCCCAGCGCGCACGAGCGGCGCAAGCAGATCCAGGATTCTGCCCTTGGTCAGCGAGGCGATGCGATCCTGGCCGGCGGCCGCCAAGACATGACGACCCATGCGGGACTTGCAAGCGTAGACGCCCTTGGCATTGCGGCGGTTCGACAGCGAATCCTCGACCCACGTGTTGAACAGCGCCCGCACCGTCTCAGGCCGGCCCTCCACCTTGGAGCCGGGATCGATCCCCTTCTGTAACTGCTGGCGCATCTGGGTGGCTTTCTGCCTGGCCTCTTGTAGCGACACCTCGGGGTAAGGGCCGAGCGATTTCTTGGCCGGCTTGCCGGCGGCGGACGTGTAGCGAAAGATCCAGAGGCGGGAATCATCGGGCCGGATCCGCAGCGACAGGCCGGCGCCGTCAGTGAGCAGGTATTCCTTGTCGCGCGGTTTCGCGGTGGCCACCTTGCGGTCGCTCAGGACGTTTGTTGCCATGCAGGGCCTCCGGGGTACATCTCAGGGTACAAGTCAGCACGCGCTTGGTTGGCCTGGATTGGTACGGGTTTGGACGAAAGCCGTTTTATATCATGGGCTTGAAAATACGGCTGGAGACGAGTGGTACCGGTTGGCACTGGGGAAATGCTATTTTCGCGAGTACGCAATGGGATGGGGCATCGCGCTCGATGGCGCCAGCTCGCCGCCCGCGAGCCTGCGCTACGCGGATGCGCCGCCGGCGGACTTCTCGCAACAGGACTTCTGGCGCTGGGTGCAGGCCTTTGCGGGCTGGGACCTCGTGGCCGGGACGGGCAATCCGCTGGCGAATTCCTACGGCATGGCCCAGGGCCGGCTAGCGGTCGGCTCGGGGCTGCCCGCCTACCACGATGTCGCGCGGTCAAGGCAGGGGCTTCCCCTGCGTTTCACGGTGCAGGCGCGCCTGGCGCCAAAGGACAGAACGGAGATTGCGCATCCGGGCAGTCCGTACGCACGGACCATCGTGGCGTCCAGCACGGCGCAGACCTATTTCGTCCGGCCGTCGCCGAGCCTGGATGGGCGGGACGAGCTTGCCACCTTGTTCCGCCCATATTGGCAGGCCCGGCTGGCCGCTGCCGGACCGGTGGAGGAAGGCCAGGAGGGCAGGCCATGAGGGACGTGTGCCTTCCGCTCGCCGCGCAACGCGGGCAGGCCTTGGTCGAATCCGTGCTGTTGCTGTCCTTGCTGACGTTGTTGCTGCACGCCGCGCTGGGCCTGGGGCGGGCGCAGCTTGCGGCCATGCAGCTGGGCGATGCCAGCCGCAAGGCCGCCATGGCCGCAGCGCGCGGGCAGGCCATGTCCTTGCACGACGCGAGGAATGGCGTGGTCCTGCGCGGCACTGCGCAGGTGGCTCGCGGCGGCTCCGCGTCCGCCGCGAGCCAGTCCTTGCGCAACGATTGGCTGGGCGAGGCCCGACTGGTGCAGGTACGCGCCGATACGATAGTCGCCATGCCGCCGCCGTTTTCCGGCTTGCGCGTCAGTCGCCAGGCCCAGGTGCTGAGCGGGGCGGGGCATGCACGGGATGATGCGGACGCGCAGCGTCGTGTCGGCGCGGCGAACCTGTCGTGGCGGCGGGTATCGCAGGTTTCGCAGGAACGCGCGCGAGCCATGGTTCAACTGCTGGAGACGGCCGAGTCGCCTTGGGGCCGGCCCGCGCCTTCCATGGATTGGCTCGCGGCATGGCATGACGTCGCAACGGCCGACCGCCTGTTCGCGGACGGGGGGCGGCCGTGAGGTTCCTCCTGCCCCGGTTCTTCCTGCCTCGGTGCTTCGCCGCGCCCTGCGCACGGGGCGGCGCCCATCCTGCTTCACTTTTCGGCTCCGTGGCCGAGATATGCCGCTGTGCGCTGGCCGCGACGTTGGCCTTGACGGCTGGCGCGTTGCCCCGCGCGGGCGCCCAGACCGTGCCTGCCTTGTGGCCGGATGCGGCGGCGCGCGGGCTCGTCGCCGATGGCATGGCATCGGCGGCCACGCGGCCCGCAACGCCTGCCGACCTGCAACTGGCCGCCGGCGCCCGGCGGCAGTGGTTGGCCGACCGTCTCTGGCTGTATGGCCAGCCGGCGGGCGTGCTTGTGTTCGATACGCCGCAGGACGTGCCGGAACTCATACGCTCGCTGTCCGGGCAGCAGCCCGCCCTTGTTGATCTGCATGTGTTGTCCGGGCAGGTCTTGCTGTCGGGAAAGGTGGGCGACGCGCAATGGGTGGCGCAGATGGAAGCCGTGGGGGCGAGGCGTACCGTCGGCAGCATTTCCCAGGTCCGGCTTGGCGCGCCGGTCGCGCTTGCGCCGCCCGCGTGGCTGCCCGCGGATGCGAGCCTGAAGCTGGATTTTGAAATCCAGGAAGACGGCCGCCGGGTGCGCGAACAGATCTGGCGCAGCGCCTTGTCTCCGCGTCGGGCGCAGGCCTTGGCGCAGCGCCGCCTGCGCGACGCGGGCTGGCGCGCCGCGCGTGTTCCGACAGGCGCGGCGCAGCGCTGGGAGCGGGACGGCGCGGCATTGCAGTGGACCGCGACCCCGGTGGAACAGGGCAGCGGCATATGGATCAGGAGCTGGACACGATGAAAACCCTGTTGATGCGGGCGTGGCGCCGTTTTGGCGCCTACGGGCTGGCGCTGGCAGCGGCCCTGGCCACGGCCTGGGCGGTGCGCGAGCATGTCGGACAAGGCGAGCCCGAGCCGGTGGCGGCCAACGCGCCCGTCGTCGAACGACTGGTCGCGGCCGAGGACCTGGCGGCGGGCACGCGGCTGGACGAATCGCACTTGCAGCGACGGCAGGTTCCCGCGGCCTGGGCGCCCCGTGCCAGCCTGGATCCGCTGGCGGCGCAAACACTGCTGGGCGCGGTGCTGTCAGCCGATATCGATGCGGGCGAGATCATCCTGCCGGCTCATCTGCTGGGCCAACCCGCCGGGCAGGCGTCGACGGCGCCTGCGGCGCAGCTCGCGCTGCCAGCAGGGATGCGCGCTTTGCATGTGACCGTCGCCGATCTAGGGCCGCTGGCTGGCCGGCTGCGCGTGGGCGACAGCGTCGACGTCTATGCGTCCTTTGCCAGCGACGGCGCGCGCAAGGCCGTCCCGGTGCTGCAGGCGGCCCGGGTCCTGACCGTCAGCGCGCCGGCCGAGGATGGTGTGCCTGACACGGCGAACGCCATGTTGGCGGTCAGTCCCGAGGATGCCCTGCGCTTCGTCGCTGCCCGGCAGGGGGGCATCCTGACCGCCATGCTGCGTCACCGGGACGACGCGGTGGCCGTGCGCGACGAGGGGCCTGCCGATCTGGCCGCCTTGCAGGGCACGCCCGCTGAGTCCGCTCCGGCGGCCGGCGTGGTCATCCTCTACGGGGACCGGCTGGGCGGCACGGCGCCGCGCGGCGCGGGTGACGGAGACGGCGTCGGGGCAGACGGGGGCGCGGCATGGCGCTGAACCGTTATCGGCTGGCCGCCATGCTCGGCCTGTGCGGCTACCTGGCGGGCGTTCAGGCGCAGACCATCCCGGTGGAGCTGGAGGTGGGGGAAAGCCGGGTGCTGTCCCACCCGGGCGTGCGTCGCGTGGCGGTCGGCAACGGGCAGGTATTGCGCGCGGCCGAAGCCGACGGGCAGGAAATCGTCATCTTTGGCCGCGCCGAGGGCGAGTCTTCGGTGCACGTCTGGACGGATGCCGGACGGCCCAGCGCCTATGCGTTCAGAGTCGTGCCGGCAGGCGCCGCGCGCCAACGCGCCGAGGTCGAGGCGCTGCTCGAGCGCATTCCGTCGGCCCGGAGCATGCACGTCGGCGGCAGCATCGTCATCGAAGGCGACGACCTGTCCGACCAGGACCGCGCCCGCATCGCCGCACTGGCCGAGCGTTATCCGTCGGTGCTGGACCTCACGGGACAGGTCGGCTGGGACCGCATGGTGCTGCTGGACGTGCAGGTCGTGGAGATCCCGACCTCGCGTCTGCATGAGTTCGGCCTGAGGTGGGATGGCCTGACGCAAGGCGGGGTGAATGTCGGGCTGGCCTGGGACGGCGGCTCCACGGGCCGTCTGGAGCGGCCCGGCGAAGCGCCGGTCGCCACGAACGGCCCAGTTTCCAGCGCGGCCGGCTATTTCGGCGTCAATGCGCTGCTGTCGGCGCGCCTGGCCTTGCTGGCGCAGCGCGGCGAGGCGGTCATGCTGGCCCAGCCCCAGCTGCTGGCGCGCAGCGGCGCCAGCGCGACCTTTCTTGCCGGCGGCGAATTGCCCTATGTGTCCACCGACGCCAATGGCAGAAACGCCACGGTGTTCAAACCCTATGGCGTATCGCTCAAGATCACGCCGCGCATCGACCGCAACGACGTGATCCGTTCACTGATCGAAGTCGAGGCAAGTTCGGTGGACACCAGCCTGAACCTGCCGGGCGGACCCGCGCTGCGCATGCGCCGCGCGTCCACCGAGTTCAACGTCCGATCCGGCAACACGCTGGTCATCGGTGGTTTTCTGTCGCGCGAGCAGGGCCGGGACGTGAGCGGCCTGCCGGGATTGCTGGACGTGCCTGTACTGGGGGCCTTGTTCGCGTCGCGCCGTTATCAGCTACGCGAAACCGAGCTGGCGATCTTCGTGACGCCGCGCATTGTGTCCGCGCAGGATCCCGGCCTGGCCGAGCGGGCGCGGCGCGGCCGGGACCTGCTCGACGCGGCTTTTCCCGAACCTCCCCGCCTGGGCACGTCGTCCCTGGCCGTCGATCCGGGCCCGGCGGCGGGGTGGGATCCCTACCGCGGCTCCGGGTCCCAATGGGCGGACGTCGCTGCCGTGCGCACGCAGCAGAACCAGGAGTGATGCCATGCTGGATATCGAACTGAGCTTTCCCGATGCCGAGCCTCGCCGGATGAGCCTGCCGTCGCCGGTGCTGGTGGGGCGCGCGCCGCATTGCGGGCTGCGCATCGCCCATTGGCGCGTGGCGCGCAGGCATGCCTGGCTGCGCGCCGTCGAGACGGGCGTGCTGCTGGAAGACCTGGATTCGCTGTCGGGAACCCTGCTCAACGGCGCCAGGGTGGAGCGTCTGGTGGCCGTGCTGCCGGAGGACGATATCTTCATCGGGCCATGCCGCCTGCGGGTGTCGCGTGGCGTGGTCCCTGACGCGCGAGTGCCTGCGGCCACGCCGGCAGGGCCGCGTTCCGGCGCAGCGCCGTTGCCGCGCGAAACCGACATCCTGCCCGAGCCGGCGTTCGCATCCAGGCTGGCGCATCGCCGGCGCCTGCATGCGGCGCTGCTGGAAGCGCTGGATCTGCGGCGGCGCGACCTGGCCGGCGCCAGCGACAGCGCCCTGCGCGCCGAGGCGGGGCGGTTGCTGACGCAGATCGTCGCCGACGACCAGGACATGCCGGCGGGCGTCGACCATGCCGCGCTATGCCAGGAAGTGCTGGACGAGGCCGTGGGCCTGGGGCCGCTGGAGCCCTTGCTGGCCGCCGCCGACGTGACCGAGATCATGGTGAACCGCCACGACGAGATCTATGTCGAGCGGCAGGGTCGCCTGTACCGCCATCCGGCCGCGTTCTCCAGCGAGCAGTCCGTGCGCTGGGCGATCGATCGCGTCGTCACGCCGTTGGGCCGTCGCATCGACGAAGCGGCGCCGATGGTCGACGCCCGGTTGCCGGATGGATCGCGCAGGCACGCCATCATTCCGCCCGCCGCGATCCGGGGCGCGAGCCTGACAATCCGCAAGTTTCCCGGCTGCAGCCTGACGCTCGATGCACTGACGCGCGGCGGTTCGTTGAGCGCGGCCATGGCGGCCTTCCTGGCGTTCAGCGTGCGAGCCCGGCGCAACCTGATCGTCTCGGGCGGCACGGGGTCAGGCAAGACCACGCTGTTGAACGTGCTGTCCAACGAGATCCCCGAGGCCGAGCGCGTGATCACCATCGAAGATGCCGCGGAGCTACGCCTGGAGCACGCGCATCGGGTGGCGCTGGAGGCGCGTCCGCCCAACCCGGAAGGCAAGGGCAGGATCGACATTCGCGAGCTGGTGCGCAATGCGCTGCGCATGCGGCCGGACCGGATCGTCGTCGGCGAATGCCGCGGCGGCGAAGCGTTCGACATGCTCACGGCGATGAATACCGGCCACGAGGGCCCGTTGCCCGCGCTGCAGGCGACCTCGCCGCGCGAGGCGCGGGCGCGCCGGGAGGCCAGGGTGCTGCTGGCCGGGCTGGACCTGCCGCTGGCCGCCGTGCGCGAGCATATCGCCGCCAGCGTCGACCTGATCCTGCAATCGGCGCGCCTGGCCGATGGCAGGCGCCTGGTGACGGCCATTGTTGAACTGACCGGCATCGAAAGCGGCCGCATCCAGCTGCAGGAGCTGTTTCGCTTCGATCGCCGTCACGGATTCGTGGCTTGCGGGGTGTTCCCGGCTTTCGCCCGGGCCGGGAACGAGATCGGAGAGCTGTGCGACCCTGCCTGGTTTCAGGCGCCACCATCCCAGGCGTTCGACGGCGCGCGTCATCCGGGCGGCGACATGTCGGAGCGGCCATGACCGGGATCGCGGCCGGACTGGCCATGTTCTGCGTCGCGCTGTTGGCAGGCCGGATGCTGGCAGCGCGCTGGCGTGGGGCGGCGCGGGCGGTTCCATGGCCCTTGCGCGCCTTGCACCGGGCCCGGATCCGTCGGCGCGCCGCCTTGTTCGAACGTCAGCTGTCCGTGGCCTTGCTGATGCTGAGTTCCTCGCTGCGCGCCGGCGCCGCGCTCAACACGGCGC
>NZ_JAGTJY010000022.1:0-39522 GCF_018195695.1 Achromobacter sp. Marseille-Q0513
CCGCAGCTACGCGGTCAGCGAGAAATCGGCGCCCGGCACCGGCATCGCCGATCCGAACAAGGTGCTGGAAGCCGGCCGCGCCGCCGCCAAGCGCTTCATGTGCTTCGACCTGCAGGACCTGGCCGACCGCGCCGAACAGGCTGGCGCTGATGACGCTGCCGGCGCGGTCGCCGGCAGCGGCGCCCTGCCCTTCTCGCGCGATGATTTCGAGGCCACCGTGCGTCGCGCCGGCCTGGGCGTGGACGCCAGCCTGCGCGCCTTCGCGCTGGGCTTCGACGCCGCCGCCCAGGCGCCGGCCCAGCCCGCGCCCATCGACCTGTCGCGTCCCGTGCCGGCCGCGCCGGAACAGGCCGCCAGCGCGCGCACCCAGCCGCTGCTGGACATGATCCGGCGCGACTTCCCCGCCTGTGCCCAGCCCATGCTGACGGCCGGCGTGCGCCGCCAGCTCGAATTCCAGGACCTGGCCTATGCCCGCGAATACCTGGACCGCATGAAGGCGCTGCGCGACCTGGACGCGCGCCACGGCGGCGAAGCGCGGCAATGGGAACTGACCTGCGCCGCCGCCCGCTACCTGGCCACGGCCATGGCCTACGACGACGTGATCCGCGTGGCCGACCTGAAGACCCGCGCCACGCGCTTCGATCGCGTGCGCCAGGAAGTCGGCGCGCGTCCGGACCAGCTGGTCTACACCACCGAATTCATGCACCCGCGCCTGGAGGAAATCTGCGGCACCCTGCCCGCCGGGCTGGGCCGCTGGCTGGAAAACTCCAAGTCCTTCGGCGGCTTCGTCGAGCGCCGCCTGGGCAAGGGCCGCCGCATGCGCAGCGGCACGCTGGGCGGTTTCCTGATGCTGTACACGCTGGCCGGCATGCGGCGCTTCCGCCGCGCCACGCTGCGCCACCAGATCGAGAAGGCCGGCCTGGAGCAATGGCTGGATCTGGTCGCGCGGCTGGCGTCGCAGGACTATGCGCTGGCCGTGGAAACGGTCAACTGCCGCCGCCTGGTGAAGGGCTACAGCGACACCCACGTGCGCGGCGGCGGCAAGTACCGCCAGCTGCTCGCGGCCGCCGAGAAACTGGCCGGCCGCCCCGACGCGGCCGCCAGCCTGCGCGCGCTGCGCGACACCGCGCTGGCCAACGAGAAATGCGGCCCCATGGAACGCCAGCTGGCCGACCAGCTGGCGGCCTGAGGCTCCCCGAAGAATCACGCAAGAGGCAAGCGCCGTGCAAACCCTGAAACTCATCGTCCGCGAAGTCCGGCAGGAATCGCCGCTGATCCGTTCCTTCCGCCTGGCGCGCGAGGACGGCGGCGCGCTGCCCGCCTTCGGTCCGGGCGCGCACCTGAAGATCACCGTGCCCAGCCTGCGCGAGCCGCGCAGCTATTCGCTGGTGCAGCTGACGCCGGACGCCGGCTGTTTCGCCGCGCCCAGGGAATATCGCCTGGGCGTGCGCCTGGAGGAAGACAGCCAGGGCGGC
This sequence comes from Achromobacter sp. Marseille-Q0513, assembly GCF_018195695.1. NCBI lineage: Bacteria > Pseudomonadati > Pseudomonadota > Betaproteobacteria > Burkholderiales > Alcaligenaceae > Achromobacter > Achromobacter sp. Marseille-Q0513. The sequence goes on from NZ_JAGTJY010000022.1 coordinate 1,476, forward strand.
TCGCGCCACATGCACGCGCTGGCCGTGGGCGACACGCTGGCCGCCGAAGGGCCGCGCAACGACTTCCCGCTACACGAAGCGCCCGCCGGCGACGAACCGGTGCTGCTGATCGCCGGCGGCATCGGCATCACGCCGGTGGCCTCGATGGCCGCCGCGCTGCAGGCCGCCGGCCGCGCCTTCCACCTGCATTACTGCGGCCGCAGCAAGGACCAGCTGGCCTTCGTGCCCGAGTTGCAGGCGCTGACCGGCGACAAGCTGTCGCTGCACGGCGACGACGATCCGGCCAGCCGCTTCGACCTGCAGGCGCTGCTGGACGCCGCCTCGCCGCGCCAGCACCTGTACGTCTGCGGCCCCAAGGGGCTGATCGACGCCGTCATCGCCGGCGCCACGGCCCGCCCCTGGCCCGACGCCCACGTGCCTTTCGAGCTGTTCGCCACGGCCGCGCCGCAGGCGGGCGACCAGCCCTTCGAGGTCGAGCTGCGCCAGTCCGGCCGCGTGCTGACCATTCCCGCCGACAAGACCATCGTCGACGTCATGGAAGAGGAAGGCTGCGATCCCATGTACGACTGCAAGCGCGGCGAGTGCGGCGTCTGCCAGGCCACCGTGCTGGAAGGCGAGCCCGACCACCGCGACTACTACCTCTCGGACACCGAGAAGGCCAGCGGCAAGATCATCCAGATCTGCATCTCGCGCGCCAAGTCCGCGCGCCTGGTGCTGGATCTCTAGGAACACCGAGCCGCCGCCCCAACCAAGGAAGCGAACCGACATGGCCAAATACCGCGACAACCCCGACGCCATCCGCGCCCTGCTGCGCGAGACCGAGGTGCACCGTGACCTGTTCATCGACCAGGAGCTGTTCGAGCTGGAGATGGAACGGCTGTACGCCAACACCTGGGTCTATGTCGGCCACGACAGCCAGGTGCCCAATCCCGGCGACTACGTCACCACCACCGTCGGCAACCAGCCCGTGGTCATGGTGCGCCACAGCGACCGCACGGTGCGCGTGCTGCACAACCGCTGCCCGCACAAGGGCACCATGGTGGCCGGCGAGGCCTGCGGCAACACCGGCAAGTTCTTCCGCTGCCCCTATCACGCCTGGACCTTCAAGACCGACGGCAGCCTGCTGTCCATTCCGCTGAAGAAAGGCTACGAAAACACCGGCCTGGAGCAGTGCGAGGCCAGCCAGGGCATGGCCGCCGTCAAGGACGTGCGCAACCACCGAGGCTTCGTGTTCTGCCGCCTGAATCCCGAGGGCCAGTCCTTCGAAGACTTCTTCGGCGAATCGCTGACCACGCTGGACAACATGGCCGACCGCTCGCCCGAGGGCCGGCTGGAGGTCGCCGGCGGCGTGATGCGCTACATGCACCGCTGCAACTGGAAGATGCTGGTCGACAACCAGACCGACACCTGTCACCCGATGGTGGCGCACGAGTCCTCGGCCGGCACCGCCGTCAAGGTCTGGGAGCAGGCGCCCGCCGGCACGCCCAAGCCCATGGCGGTGGAGCTGTTCGCGCCCTTCATCTCGCCCTATGAGTTCTTCGAGAACATGGGCATCCGCGTGTGGGAAAACGGCCACGGCCATACCGGCGTGGCCGACTCGATCCACGCCGCCTACTCCGGCGTGCCCGGCTACTGGGAAGCCATGACGGCGGCCTATGGCGAGGAACGCGCCAAGCAGATCCTGGGCGATGTGCGCCACAACACCGTCTACTTCCCCAACATCATGGTGAAGGGCCCGATCCAGACGCTGCGCGTCTTCAAGCCCATCGCCGCCGACCGCACGCTGGTCGAATCCTGGACCTTCCGCCTGGTCGGCGCGCCCGACCTGCTGCTGGAACGCACGCTGATGTACAACCGGCTCATCAACGCGCCCACCTCCGTGGTCGGACACGATGACCTGGAAATGTACGAGCGCGCCCAGGACGGGCTGCAATCGCGCGCCCGCGAATGGGTCAACGTCGGCCGCCTCTACTCGCCCGACGAACTGGGCCGCAAGAACGTCGTCACCAACGGCACCAACGAATGGCAGATGCGCAACCAGTACCGCGCATGGGGCCGCTACATGACCGGACAGGAGGCTTGAATGGCCGTCAGCGACCGCGAACTGATCGATTTCGTCTACGCCGAGGCGCGCATGCTCGATGAGCTGCGCCTCGAGGACTGGCTGGACCTGTATACCGAGGACGGCCATTACTGGATGCCCCTGGCCCACGGCCAGACCGACGCCAAGCTGCACGCCTCGCTGATGTACGAGGACAAGCTGCTGCTGCGCGTGCGCGTCGAGCGGCTGGCCGGCCAGCGCACCTTCTCGCAGCAACCCAAGAGCCGCTGCCACCATCTGCTGCAGGCGCCGACCGTCGAGCACGGCCATCCCGAATCCGCGCCGGCCGAAGGCCGCCACGTGGTCCGCACCGCCTTCCACTACGTCGAGACGCGGCAAGACGCGCAGACCCTGTATGCCGGCTGGACCACGCATCACCTGGTCGAGCAGGACGGCGCGCTGCGCATCCGCCTGAAACGCGTCGACCTGGTGAACTGCGACGCCGCCTTCGGCAACATCCAATTGTTCATGTAGGAGCCGGTCGTGAGCGCGACAGTCCATCAAGCCTTCCGCGACAGCGCGGCCCGCCACGGCGCCCAGCCTTTCCTGTGCATCCTGCCCGAAACGGCCGAGGCCTACGGCATCGCCGCCGGCGAGCTGGCCTATGGCGCGGCCGCCGAGGCCATCGAGACGCTGCGCGCCGCCTATGCGCGCGCCGGCTACGGCCACGGCCACCGCGCCGGCCTGCTACTGGAAAACCGCCCCGCCTTCTTCCTGCACTGGTTCGCGCTCAACGCGCTGGGCGTATCGGTCGTGCCGATCAATCCCGACCTGCGCGCCGCCGAACTCGAATACCTGGCCGGTCATTCCGAAATCGCGCTGGCCGTGGCCCTGCCCGGCCGCCACGCTGACCTGCAGGCCGCCGCCGCGCGCGCCGGCCGCGAGCTGCGCGTGATGGGTCCTGACGACGCGCCGCCCGCCGCGCCCTTTGCCGCGCCGCTGGCCGGCAGCGAGCCGGGCGAGCTGAGCGAGTGCGCGCTGCTGTACACGTCCGGCACCACCGGCCGGCCCAAGGGCTGCATCCTGCCCAACCGCTATTTCCTGCACGCCGGCGGCTGGTACGCGCGCATAGGCGGCCTGGCCGCGCTGCGCCCCGGCCAGGAACGCATGCTGACCCCGCTGCCGCTGGTGCACATGAACGCCATGGCCTATTCCGCCATGGCCATGGTGCTGACGGGCGGCTGCCTGATCCCGCTGGACCGCTTCCACCCGCGCAGCTGGTGGGACAGCGTGCGCGAATCGCGCGCCACCGTGTTGCACTACCTGGGCGTGATGCCCGCCATCCTGATGAAGGCCGAGCCCTCGCCCGATGACGCGCAGCCGGGCATACGCTTCGGCTTCGGCGCCGGCGTGGACCGCAAGCTGCACGCACCCTTCGAGGCGCGCTTCGGCTTCCCGTTGCTGGAAGCCTGGGCCATGACGGAAACGGGCGCCGGGGCCGTCATCATCGCCAACCAGGAACCGCGCCACATCGGCAGCAGCTGCTTCGGCGCCGAGGAAGACGACGTGCAGGTGCGCATCGTCACGGACGCGGGCGCCGAGGCCGCCGCCGGCGAACCCGGCGAGCTGCTGGTGCGCCATGCCGGCGACGATCCGCGCTACGGCTTCTTCGCCGGCTACCTGAAGGACGCCCCGGCGACGGACGAGGCCTGGGAAGGCGGCTGGTTCCACACCGGCGACATCGTGCGCCGCGAGGCCGACGGCGCGCTGCGCTTCGTCGATCGCAAGAAGAACGTGATCCGCCGCAGCGGCGAGAACATCTCGGCCGTGGAAGTCGAAAGCGTGCTGATGCAGCACCCGCTGGTCAAGGCCGTGGCCGTGGCCGCCGTGCCGGACGCGGTGCGCGGCGACGAGGTGCTGGCCTGCGTGGTGCCGGCCGATACGCTGGACAGCGACGCGGCCCGGCAGGAAGCCGCCCGCGCCATCGTGCAATGGAGCCTGGAACAGCTGGCCTACTACAAGGCGCCCGGCTACGTGGCCTTCGTCGACAGCCTGCCGCTGACCACCACCAACAAGATCCAGCGCGGCGAGATGAAGGCGCTGGCGCCCACGCTGCCCGGCAGCGCGCACTGCGTGGACACCTGCGCGATGAAAAAGAAAAGCCCCGAGAAATCCCACGCGGGAGCCGCGAGATGAGCCGCCTCGGCTATGACGGCGTGGTCGCGGCGCTGCCCGTCACCATTCCCTATGAGCGCTACAGCACGCATGCCGCGCACTGGTGGCTGGGCCGCGCCCTTGGCGCGCTGATCCGCCAGGCTGGCCTCGCCAAGACCGACGTGGACGGGCTGTGCGTGTCCAGCTTCACGCTGGCGCCCGACAGCGCCGTGGGCCTGGTCCAGCACCTGGGCATGAGCCCGCGCTGGCTGGACCACATCCCCATGGGCGGCGCCAGCGGCGTGGCCGCGCTGCGGCGCGCCGCGCGCGCCGTGCAGGCCGGCGACGCCGAGGTCGTGGCCTGCATCGCGGGCGACACCAATCACGTGGACTCGTTCCGCAACACCGTCAGCCAATTCTCGCGCTTCGCCCAGGACGCCGTGTATCCCTATGGCGCCGGCGGCCCGAACGCCAGCTTCGCGCTGCTGACCGCGAACTACATGCGCGAGTCCGGCGCCACCCGCGAGGACTTCGGCAAGCTCTGCGTGGCCCAGCGCGACAACGCGCTACGCTACCCGCACGCGCTGATGAAGAAGCCGCTGACGCTGGAACAATACCTGGCCGCGCGCGTCATCACCGACCCCATCCACCTGTTCGACTGCGTCATGCCCTGCGCCGGCGCCGACGCCTTCCTGGTGATGAGCGAGTCGCGCGCGCGGGCGCTCAAGCTGCCCCATGCGCGCATCCTGTCCACCATCGAGCGCCACAACGCCTGGATCGAAGATCCGATCCAGACGCGCGGCGGCTGGACCATGGACGTGGACGAGCTGTACGGCATGGCCGGCTGCGCGCCCGCCGACATGGACTTCCTGCAGGCCTACGATGACTACCCGGTCATCAACCTGATGCAGATGGAAGACCTGGGCTTCTGCGCCAAGAACGAGGGGCCGGAATTCGTGCGCCGCCACGGCTTCACCATCGACGGCAGCTTCCCGTTCAACACCAACGGCGGCCAGCTGTCCGTCGGCCAGGCCGGCGCCGCCGGCGGCTACCTGGGCCTGACCGAAGCGCTGCGCCAGCTGACCGGCACGGCCGGCGGCACCCAGGTGGCCGACGCCCGCATCGGCATGGTGAGCGGCTTCGGCATGATCAACTACGACCGCGGGCTGTGCACCGCCGCGGCCATCCTGGCGCGGAGCGACGCATGACCCAGCCCCTGGCCAAGCCTCCCAAGAAAGACCCGGTCGCGCGCACGCGCCAGCCCACGCTGCCGCCCGGCTGGCGCAGCCGCGCCGCGCTGGGCCTGACCGCCGCCGCGGCCGAGGGTCGCTTCGAATTGCAGGTCTGCGCCGATTGCGGCGCGGTCCAATACCCGCCGCGCGAAGTCTGCGGCGGCTGCCTGTCCGAACAGCTGGCGTGGCGGGCGGTCGATCCGTCCGGCACGCTGCTGGTCAGCACCACGCTGCACCATAGCAACGACCTGTATTTCCGCGAGCGCCTGCCCTGGCGCGTGGGCACGGTGCGCATGGCCGCCGGCCCCTCGGTGGTGGCGCACGTGCACCAGGATTGCGCCGACGGCGCGCCGGTGCGGCTGGCGCTCAAGCTCGACCGTAGCGGCCAGGCCGTGATGATCGCCCTGCCAGAAAGGAACACGCCGAACATGGAAGACGACAAGACCCTGCGCGAAACCTCCTGCGATCCCAAGTTCCGCCGCGCCCTGGTCACCGACGGCAAGTCGGCGGTCGGCCAGGCGGTGGCGCGCGCGCTGCTGGACGCCGGCTGCCCGATGGTGTTCCTGGGCGACCCGCAGACCTGGCGGCGCGACCCGGCCTACGACGCGCTGGCGGCCGACGGCCGGGTGCAGGCGCTGGCGCTGGACGTGACCGACACCGACTCGGTGGACCGCGCGGCGGCCTCCATCGGCGGCAAGGTCGAGATCCTGGTCAACACCGCCGACCTGGAGCGCGAAGGCGGGCTGATGCAGCGCAAGGACGTCAACACCGCGCGCGACGCGCTGGACGTGAACGTGCTGGGCATGATGCGCCTGGCGCAGGCCTTCGGCCCCGGCCTGTGCGCGCGCGCCGCCGACGGCGTCAACAGCGCCGCCGCCTGGGTCAACGTGCTGTCCATCTACGCCCACATGAACCTGCCCGCGCGCGGCATGTGGTCCGCCTCCAAGGCGGCCGCGCTGTCGCTGGCGCAGTGCCTGCGCGCCGAGATGCGCGGCGCCGGCGTGCGCGTGCTGAACGTGTTCCCCGGTCCGCTGGACCATGAGTGGGAACAGCGCACCCCGCCGCCGCGCGTGGCCCCGGCCGCCGTCGCCGCCGCCATCGTCAAGGCCCTGCGCGACGGCGTGGAGGACGTGTACGTGGGCGACGTGGCGCAGGAATTCCGCGCCCGCATGGCCGAGAACCCCAAGGGACTGGAGCGCGAGCTGGGCGCCTGACGCCCGTCCACGCCCCCAAACGCCTCGCGCCCCGCGCGGGACCGAGCAGCAACCGACAAGGAGACGCAGCATGAGCCAGAACATCCTCGCCCAATTCATGACCGAACTGGTCGCCGGCCGCATCCGGCTGGTGGACCTGACCGAGACGCTGACGCCGGAATTCCCCACCATCGTGCTACCGCCGGAATTCGGCCAGGCCTGGCCCTTCCGCATCGAGGAGATCTCGCGCTACGACGAGCGCGGCCCGGCCTGGTACTGGAACAACTTCTCCTGCTCCGAGCACACCGGCACGCACTTCGACGCGCCGGTGCACTGGATCTCCGGCAAGGACCAGCCCGACAACACGGTCGACACAATTCCGGTGGAAGCCTTCATCGCCAGCGCCTGCGTGATCGACTGTTCGGCCGAGGCGCGCGACAACCCCGACTTCCTGCTGACGATCGATTTCGTCAAGCAATGGGAAGCAAAGCATGGCCGCATCCCGGCGCGCTCCTGGGTGCTGATGCGCACCGACTGGTCCAAGCGCGCCAAGCCGGCCGAATACCTGAACATGAAGGAAGACGGCGCGCATTCGCCCGGCCCGGACGCGGACGTGGTGCCCTGGCTGATCAAGGAACGCGACGTGCACGGCTTCGGCACCGAGTCGGTCGGCACCGACGCGGGGCAGGCCCAGCACCTGGATCCTCCGTACCCCTGCCACTACTACATGCACGGCAACAACCGCTACGGCCTGCAATGCCTGACCAACCTGGACCAGCTGCCACCCACCGGCGCCGTGATTTTCTCGGCGCCGCTGAAGATCCGCAGCGGCTCGGGCAGCCCTCTCCGCGTCCTGGCAATAACGCCCAAGGCCTGAAGACACGCACAACAAGAACACAGGGGATGAACATGAAGCAAACACCAGCAGCCATCGTCACCGGCGGCAGCGCCGGGATCGGCGCCGAGATCTGCCGCGCCATGCTGGACGCCGGCTATGACGTGATTTCCATGGCGCGGCGCGCGGGCGAGATGAGCCATCCGCGCCTGACCCACATGCAGGTGGACCTGCTGGACGAGCAGGCCACGGCCCAGGCCGCCGCCGAGGCGGTGGCGCGCCATCCGGTCAGCCACGTGATCCACAACGCCGGCGTGATCTGGCCCAACCTGCTGCCCGACGTCACGCAACAGGAACTGCACGGACTGACGCAGATCCACCTGGGCGCGGCCATCAGCCTGGTGCAGGCCGCCCTGCCCGGCATGCGCGAGCGCGGCTTCGGCCGCATCGTGATGATGTCCTCGCGCGGCGCGCTGGGCCTGCCCACCCGCACCGCCTATTCCGCCACCAAGGCCGGCATGATCGGCATGGCGCGCACCTGGGCGCTGGAGCTGGCGCCGCATGGCATCACCGTCAACGTGGTCGCGCCTGGCCCCATCCAGACCGACATGTTCTATGACGTGATCGAGGCCGGCAGCGAGCGCGAAAAGCAGATCGCCAACGGCATTCCGGTCAAGCGCCTGGGGCGCTCGGACGACGTGGCGCGCGCGGTCATGTTCTTTTCCGATCCGGCCAACAGTTTCATCACCGGACAGACGCTGTACGTCTGCGGCGGCGCCAGCGTCAGTTCGATCACGATCTGAGGCTCGTTGCGCTACGGGTTTTGACGGATAGGTAAGCGCATGCGCCGCGTCTACAGTGCATTGCCTTGCCGTTCGTCCGCCGGCGGCCCGCCGCCGGCGCTGCGCCACCCGCCGCAGTCTCCGCAACACCGGCTGTCCCCAACTTTCAGCCGCACCAAACTCTGCTCCCACTCCGGAGGTTTTGCCATGCTGTCGAAGAAGCTCCCCCTGGCCGCCGCCCTCGCCGCCGCCGCGCTGTTCTCCCTGCCCGCGCTGGCGCAGGTCAAGGTCGGCGTCGTGTCCTCGTCGACCGGCCCCACCGCCCTGGTCGGCATCCCCCAGAAGAACACCGTGCCGCTGCTGCCCAAGAAGATCGGCGACCTGACGGTGGAATACATCTCGCTGGACGACGCCAGCGATTCCACCAACTCGGTCACCGCCTTCAAGAAGCTGATCTCCGAGCAGAACGTGGACGCGCTGATCGGCCCCTCGGGCTCGCCCAACGCCATGGGCGTGATCCAGTTCGCCGCCGAGGCCGGCGTGCCGATGCTGGCGCCTGTGGGCACGGCGGCCGTGGTGCTGCCGATGAACGAGCAGAAGAAGTGGGTCTTCAAGACCACGCAGAACGACGACATCATCGCGCGCGCGCTGGTCGACCACATGGCCAAGACCGGCATCAAGACCGTCGGCTTCATCGGCCTGAACGATCCCTATGGCGAGAACTGGTACAAGGTGTTCTCGGCGCTCGCCGCCGAGAAGGGCATCAAGATCGCCGCCAACGAACGCTACCTGCGCTTCGACAGCTCGGTCACCGGCCAGGCGCTGAAGATCCTGGCCGCCAAACCCGACGCGGTGCTGGTGGCCGCCCCCGGCGCGGCCAGCGTGCTGCCGCAAACGACGCTGTTCGACCAGGGCTACAAGGGCAAGTTCTACCAGACCCACGGCGCCGCGCTGCCGGACTTCCTGAAGCTGGGCGGCAAGAAGGTCGAAGGCACGATCCTGGCCGCCAGCCTGATGCTGGTGCTGCCGGAAATGCCCGACAGCAACCCGTCCAAGAAGGTCGCGGCCGACTACATCGCCGCCTACGAGAAGCTCAACGGCTCCAAGCCGGCCACCTTCGGCGCCAACGTCTACGACGCCGGCCTGCTGCTGGAAAAGGCCGTCCCGCTGGCCGAGAAGGCCGGCAAGCCGGGCACCAAGGAGTTCCGCAACGCGCTGCGCGACGCGCTGGAGCAGACCAAGGAGCTGGTGGGCACCCAGGGCGTCTACAACATGACGGCCGCCGACCACAGCGGTTTCGATGATCGCGGCCGCGAGCTGATCACCGTGAAGGACGGTAACTGGACGCTGGTGAAGTAGAAGGCTCCCCCCGAAGCGCTCACGCGCTTCCCCCCAGGGGGCATGCCTACGGACCGGCAAAGCCGGCTCCGTGGCATCCCGATGGGGGGCACCGATTTCTTTAGGTACGAGGGTGACGTGCCTGCGTGCTTTGTCTTACCCGGAATTCTGCATGAATGCTCAGATCGCCCTGATACTCGGGCAGGACGGCATCACCAACGGCGCGATCTATGCGCTGCTGGCCTTGTCCATCCTGCTGGTGTTTACCGTTACCCGCGTCCTATTCATTCCGCAAGGCGAGTTCGTCGCCTTCGGCGCGCTGACCATGGCCTCGCTGCAGGCGGGCAAGCCGGTGGCGCTGGTGTGGCTGCTGCTGGCCTTCGCGCTGGCCGAAGTCGTCTGTGACCTGCTGGCCTGGCGCAAGCGGCCAGCGCGCGTGCGCGTCTGGCGCATCGCCGCCAAGGCGGTCTATCCGCTGGTCCTGGCCGGCCTGTTGTATCGCCTGCCGCTGGCGCAGCTGCCGATGACGGTCCAGGCGCTGCTGACGCTGCTGCTGGTGGTGCCGATGGGGCCGCAGCTGTATCGCCTCTTCTATCAGCCGATCGCGGCCGCGTCCACGCTGGTGCTGCTGATCGTCTCGATCGCGGTGCACCTGGCGCTGGTCGGGCTGGGCCTGCTGGCCTTCGGCGCCGAGGGCGCGCGCACCGCGCCGTTCAGCGACGCCGGGCTGACGCTGGGACCGGTCAACGTCAACAGCCAGGCGCTGTGGGTGGTGGCGGTGTCGGCGCTGCTGATCGTCGTGCTGTACCAGTTCTTCGAGCGTTCCATGTACGGCAAGGCGCTGCGCGCGGCGGCCTTCAACCGGCTGGGCGCGCGCCTGATGGGCATCTCGCCGGTGTTCGCCGGCCGCGCCACCTTCTTCCTGGCGGCGCTGATCGGCACGGTGTCCGGCATCCTGATCGCGCCCATCACCACCATGTATTTCGACTCGGGCTTCATGGTCAGCCTGAAGGGCTTCGTCGGCGCCATCATCGGCGGACTGGTCAGCTATCCGCTGGCCGCCGCGGGCGCGGTGCTGGTGGGCCTGATCGAGGCCTTCTCCTCGTTCTGGGCCAGCGCCTACAAGGAAATCGTCGTGTTCACCCTGATCATTCCCGTGCTGCTCTGGCGCTCGCTCAAGAGCCATCACGTCGAAGAGGAAGAAGAATGAATCCCCGCTTCGTCCTCGTGGCCTTCCTGGCCCTGCTGGCGCTGGCGCCGCCATTCCTGCCGCCGTTCTATGTCACGCTGCTGAACTACATCGGCCTGTACGCGCTGGTGGCGCTGGGCCTGGTGCTGCTGACCGGCGTGGGCGGGCTGACCAGCTTCGGCCAGGCCGCCTTCGTGGGCCTGGGCGCCTACACCACGGCCATCCTGACCACGCGCGCCGACAGCCTGCCGTCCTGGCTGGGCTGGCTGGGCGCCTCGCCCTGGCTGACGCTGCTGGCCGGCCTGCTGCTGACGCTGGTGGTGGCCTGGCTGCTGGGCGCGATCACGCTCAAGCTGTCCGGCCATTTCCTGCCGCTGGGCACGATCGCCTGGGGCCTGTCGCTGTACTTCGCCTTCGGCTCGATGGAAGGCCTGGGCGGACATACCGGCATTCCTGACATTCCCGCCATCTCGCTGTTCGGCAAGGCGCTGGATCAGGGCGAGACCATCTACTACCTGATCTGGGCCTTCCTGCTGCTGGCGGTCTGGTCCACCCGCAATCTGCTGGACTCGCGCGAGGGCCGCGCGATCCGCGCGCTCAAGGGCGGCCGCGTCATGGCCGAGTCGATGGGCGTGGACACGGCCCGCTCGCGCATGGTGATATTCATCATCGCCGCGCTGCAGGCCTGCGCCTCGGGCTGGCTGTACGCGCACATGCAGCGCTTCGTCAATCCGAACCCATTCGGCCTGCAGATGGGCATCGAATACCTGTTCATGACCGTCATCGGCGGCGCGGGCCAGGTCTGGGGCGCGCTGGTGGGCGCGGGCGTGTTCACCGTGCTCAAGCAGTGGCTGCAGGACCTGCTGCCGAAGGTGCTGGGACAGACCGGCAATTTCGAGGTCATCGTGTTCGGCTTCGGCATGGTGCTGCTGCTGCACCGCGCGCGCAGCGGCCTGTGGCCCTTGCTGACGCGCTGGGTGCCGGTGCGCAAGATCGAACGCAAGCTGGACCTGGACGCCGCGTCGCTGCCGCGCAAGCCCATGCCGCCGCGCGGCGAGGTGGTGCTCAAGGCGGTGGACGTGACGCGCAAGTTCGGCGGGCTGGTGGCCAACAACGCCATGAACCTGGAGATCCGCGCGGGCGAGATCCTGGCGTTGATCGGCCCCAACGGCGCCGGCAAGAGCACCATGTTCAACCAGATCTCCGGCGTGGACACGCCCACCTCCGGCCAGGTCACGCTGCTGGGCCAGCAGGTGGCCGGCGCCGGCGCGCGCCGCATCGCGCGGCTGGGGCTGTCGCGCACCTTCCAGCACGTGCGCCTGCTGGGCCGCATGAGCGTGCTGGAGAACGTGGCGATCGGCGCGCACCTGCGCGGCCATCGCGGCGTCATGCCGGCCGCCTGGCGGCTGGACCGCGCCGAGGAATCACGCCTGCTGGCCGAGGCCGCGCGCCAGGTCGAGCGCGTGGGCCTGGGCCGGCACCTGCATGACGAGGCCGGCTCGCTGGCGCTGGGCCAGCAACGCATCCTGGAGATCGCGCGGGCGCTGGCGTCGGATCCCTGCATCCTGCTGCTGGACGAGCCGGCGGCCGGGCTGCGCTACCAGGAAAAGCGCGAGCTGGCCGAGCTGCTGCGCAAGCTGCGCGCCGAAGGCATGGCGATCCTGCTGGTCGAGCACGACATGGATTTCGTGATGGGCCTGGTGGACCGCGTGGTCGTGATGGACTTCGGCGAGAAGATCGCCGAGGGCCTGCCCGCCGAGATCCAGCACAATCCGGCGGTGCTTGAAGCCTATCTGGGCGGAGTGGAATAAATGGCGGCGAAACTGCTGGAAGTGCAAGGCCTGCGCGTGGCCTACGACAAGATCGAGGCCGTCACGGGCGTGGACCTGGCGGTCGGCCAGGGCCAGATCGTGACCGTGATCGGCCCCAACGGCGCCGGCAAGACCACGCTGCTGTCGGCCATCATGGGCGTGCTGCCCTCGAGCGGACGCATCGTGTTCGACGGCAAGCCGCGCGAGCACGCCGAGATCGAGGAAATGGTCGCGGCCGGCATGAACCTGGTGCCGGAAAAGCGCGAGCTGTTCTCCGAGATGACGGTGGAGGACAACCTGATGCTGGGCGCCTTCGACCGCTACCGGCGCGGCCTGCGCGACCACGACGGCACGCTGGCCGAAGTCTATGAGCTGTTCCCGCGCCTGCGCGAACGGCGCGGTCAGCTGTCCGGCACGCTGTCGGGCGGCGAACGGCAGATGCTGGCGGTGGGCCGCGCGCTGATGGCCAAGCCCAAGCTGCTGATGCTGGACGAACCCAGCCTGGGCCTGGCGCCGCGCATCGTGCGCGAGGTCTTCCACATCGTCGCGCGCCTGCGCGACATGGGCGTGTCCATCCTGCTCATCGAGCAGAACGCGCGCGCCGCGCTGCAGGTGGCGGACTATGCCTATGTGCTGGAAACCGGCGCGGTGACGCTGGAGGGCCCGGCAGCGCAGGTGGCGCAAGATCCGCGCGTGGTCGAGGTCTATCTGGGACTGGGACACGGCGCGGCGGCGCAGGCGCCGGCCTGAAACAGCGACGCTGACATCCGCGCGCATTGGCCCCGGCGCTGGCCGCCGGGAAAACGGCTGGCGCTAGGCGATGCCCCGACGCCGGTCGCGGCGGTACAGCGCGTAGCCGAGCGGCCACATCAGCCCCACCATCAGCCGGCCCAGCGGCCGCGTCAGGCGGTAGGCCTGCACGGCGTTGGCCACGCCCGAGTGTTCCAGGTGCAGGCGGAACCGCGTGTAGCGCGCCGCCGCCATGACGAACTCGCGCGGACGGTAGCGGAAGTATTCAAGATGGTGCTGCAGCATGTCCCAGGCCAGCAGGTACAGGCCCTGGGCATTGCTGCCCACCGCGACCGTGCCGCGACTCAGGCTGTCCGTGCTGTCGTGGTAGACGCGCACCACCTGGTTGATGAAGCGGCTCAGATAGCCGGCGCGCGAGATCGCCCACCACACCAGGCTCTCGGGCACGAAGCCGGCCACGTCCTCGGGGAAGGGAAACTTGCGCAGCACGCTGGTGCGCATGCAGCCGAACTTCTCGCCCTTGATGCGGTGGCGGAAATACACGTCGACGGCGGTGCTGTCGAACACGTCCTGCGGATAGCGGTCGCCGACGACGGAGCCGTCGGGCCGGGCGCACAGGCCGGTCACGGCCACGTAGGAGTCGCGGCGCGCGGGCGGGATCGAGTCCCAGGCCGACTTGAAGATCTGCAGCGCGTCCGGCGGCATTTCGTCGTCGCTGTCCAGCCCGACGATCAACTCACCGCGCGCCTCGCGCACGCCGCGGTTGAACGCCGTTTTCTTGTGCTGGTTGTTCTGCCAGACATAGCGGATGGGAAAGGCCGCGCGCGCCTGCCAGGCCAGCACCGAGGCGTGCGTGTTGTCCGTGGAACCATCATCCACCACGACCCATTCAAAGTCCTTGAAGGTCTGCTGACAGAGCGACTCGTACACTCGGTGCAGCGTGCCCGCCCGGTTGTAGGTTGGGGTCAGAATGGTAAAGAACGGTGGTGTATCGGCCATGCCTGCTATGCCCCTTTGCGATCGTCTGGGAACCGCTGCGGTCTTGATTTTGGTGTCTTCGTTGGTGTTTTCGCCTGAAGTTTAGGGGATATGCGCGTGCCCGCCCATGCCACGGCATTTGAATTTGCAATCAAATCTGACAAGAAGTCGCCCGATCTCCGGCGATCAGCCATGGTTCGCCGATCCGGGCCGCCGGAGTGGCGTAAACTCGGGCGGCAAAAACCGGAACGCCCATGGAAGCCCCGACCGTCCAGCTCAACGACATCGCCCTGTTTGTGGAAGTTGCCAAGCGCAAGAGTTTCAGCCTGGCCGCGCGCGCGCTGGACATGCCCACGTCCACGCTGTCGCGCCGCATCAACGAGCTGGAGCGCGCCATCGGGCTGCGCCTGATCAACCGCAACACCCGCCGCCTGGACCTGACCGAGGCCGGCGCGGCCTACATGCGCCGCTGCCAGGGTCTGATCGACGAGGCCCGCCTGGCGCACGAACAGCTGCTGGCGCTGGCCGGCGGCCCGTCCGGCAACCTGCGCGTGTCCATGCCTTACAGCCTGGCGATCTGGCTGCTGCCCGAGATCATCAACGATTTCACCGAGCGCTATCCGGACATCGAATGCGAGTTCGACCTCAGCATGCTGACCGCCTCGGATACGCAGGGCACGCCCTTCGACGTCATGCTGCGCTTCGGCCGCAACTCCGACTACAACCTGCCGCCCACGGGCGAGCAGGGCAATGGCGGCCATAGCGGCGCCGTAGTACAGGAGCTGGTGCGGCTGGACAACTACCTGTATGCGTCCGACCGCTACCTGGAGCGCCATGGCGAACCGCTGGCGCCGCAGGACCTGAGCGGGCACCAGTGCCTGCGCACCACCATCGACGACGAGCATTCGCACTGGATGCTGCACAACGGCAGCATCAGCGAGATGGTGCCGGTCAGCGGCCACCTGGCCGCCAACAACATGAGCATCGCCGGCACGCTGGCCGGCCTGGACCTGGCCATCACCCGCATGCCGCATTGCCGCGCGCTCGATCCCATCATCAAGCGCAACTCGCTCAAGCGCCTGCTACCGGGCTGGTCGGTGGACCCGATCTCCATCTACGTCACCTACCCGTCCAGCATCCAGCCGGCCAAGACGCGGGCGTTCATGGATTTCATCCTGCCGATGCTGGGGCCGGCGCAGTAGCTGCCAAGAGCGTGCCCGCTTGCTGGCAGCGCGCCGTCAGCAAGCGCTTACCCTGAGCACTGCCCCCTGGCCGGATTGGCGCCGCAGAGCGCAGACGACAAAAAACCCGCGTGGCTCGCGCCAGGCGGGTTTTTTTAGATCAGGACGCGGGCCTTGTCGGCCCCGCGCCTCGCGTCAGGGCTTAGACGCGCTTGATCTTTTCCAGCATCTTGAAGACGCCCTTGGGCGACTTGACGAAGAGGCGCTTGAAGGCCTTGCCCAGGCAACGGCGTTCCAGGGTGTTGCGACGGACGCGCTTGCGTTCTGCCATGTTGATTCTCCTGCGTAGTAGGTTGGCGGGTAGCCGGATTTGCGGGTATCGGATTTGCGAATCAGGCTGCGGCAACCGCAATTGGTATCTACCAACTGGCACCCAGCCCATCGCCCGCACAACCCAGTCACCATCTAACGACAGGCTGGCGGAAAATTCGGATAACTTGGCATTTTAGCCTGAAATCCGGAAAACACGCCAACCGGCCCTAAAAGACTCCAAATCCTGAGCGGATCCTACAGTTTCGCCTGGACCTGCTCCGCGCTGGGCAGGGGATCGACCGCGCCATACCCCAGCGTGGACAGGGCCGCCGCCACATTGGCGTAGCGCACGGCGTCCTCCCAGGAATCGCCCTTGCAGCGGCGGGCCAGCAGGCTGCCGGCGAAGCAGTCGCCCGCGCCGGTGGCGTCGACCGCGTCCACCCGCAGCGCCGCCACCGGCTTGCGTCCGTGGCCGTCGTCGATGATGGAGCCGTCCTTGCCCAGCTTGAGCACCACCACCCCGGTGGCGCCGGCGTCGCGGATCCAGTCCAGCGTGCGTTCCGGGTCGTCGTTGCCGGTCAGGTGCTGCATGTCGTCCATGCTGGGCAGGAACAGGTCGGCCTGGCGCAGCGCCTCGCGCAGGATGGCGCGGGCGCGGTCCACCGGCCACAGGCGCAGCCGCAGGTTGGAATCCAGGCTGACCTGGGCGCCGGCGGCGTGGGCCCGCTCGATGGCCGCGAACACGGTATCGCAGGCCGAGGTGCTGATGGCCAGGCTGATGCCCGACACATGCAGGTAGCGGGCGCGCTCGATCAGCTGGCCCTTGAGGCTGGCCGGCGTCATGCGGCTGGCGGCGGAATCGCGCCGCAGGTAGCTGAAGGAATGGCCCTGCGGGCCGTGCTGCACGAAGTACAGGCCGGTGTGCGCGTCCGGGTCCACTTCCACGCCGGACGTGTCCACGCCCTCGGTCTTCCACAATTCCAGCAGCTGGGCGCCGAAGCTGTCCCCGCCCACCCGCGTCAGGTAAGCGCAGCGCGCGCCCTGGCGGGCGGCGGCGATGACGGCGTTGGAGGTGTCGCCGCCGAAGCCCTGCTGGTATTGCGGCTCGCCGGCGCGGGTCTGGTTGAGTTCGACCAGGGGTTCGCCCAGGGCGACGATATCGATATCAGGCATGGGCGGCCTCGCGGGTCTGGATGATCTGCTTCACCAGCGCGGCGGTGTCGCGCGCGGCGAAGGCGGCTTTGTCATAGAGATTGCTGCCGATGCCGACGATGCTGGCGCCGGCGGCGAAATAGGCGCCCATGTTGTCCACGGTCACGCCGCCCGTGGGGCAGAACACCGTGTCCGGGTAGACCGACTTGAGCGCGGCCAGGTGCTTGGGACCGCCGGTGTCGGCGGGGAAGATCTTCACCATGTCCACGCCCGCGCGCCGCGCGGCCAGCACCTCGGTGGGCGTGAAGGCGCCCAGCAGGCACAGCGCGCCGGCGGCATGGGCCATGTCCACGGCCTCGGTCGCCAGGGCCGGCGAGACCAGGAAGTCGGCGCCGGCCACCAGCGCCTCGCGCGCCTGGCTTTCGTCCAGCACGGTGCCCACGCCCAGCAGCAGCGCGTCGCCGTGCTTGTCGCGCAGCGCGCGCAGCAGGTCGGTCACGCCCGGGATGGTCCAGGTAAGTTCCAGCGTGGTGCAGCCGGCGGCCACCGCGACCTCGGCCGCATAGGCGGCGGCGGACGCGTCGGTATAGCGCAGCACGGGCACCACCCTGGCGGCCAGCAGGGCGGCCAGCTTGGAGGCGCGGGAATCGGCGGAGGCGTTCATGGGGTTCCTTTGGTGGGAGTTCGGACGGACGCGGCGCTCAGACGGCGCCGGAAGCCGCCGGCAGCATGGCGAGTTTGGCGGCGGCTGCATCGCGCAGCCGCAGCAGGGGATCGATATAGGCGGATTGCGGATCGTCGCGGCGGCGGAACAGCAGCGTGCTGACGCTGACGCCGGCCACCGGCCGGCCGCCCGCGTCGCGCAGCGCCACGCCGTAGCAGACGATGCCGGGCTCGTTTTCCTCGTCGTCGACGGCATAGCCGCGCGCGGCGGTCTCGGCCAGCGCGGCGCGCAGGGCCGGCAGGCTGGCCAGCGTGGACGGCATGCGCGCTTCCAGCGGCAGCCCGCCGAGCAGCCGTTCGCGCTCGGCCTCACCCAGCGCGGCAAGATAGGCCTTGCCCACGGCGCTGGAATGCAGGGCCACGCCCGCGCCCACGCGCGACACCATACGCACCGGGCCGGGGCTTTCCAGCTTGTCGATATAGACCATCTCGGTGCCGGCCGGCACCGCCAGGTGCACGGTCTCGCCGGTGGCGTCGCGCAGCGCCTGCAGCTCGGGCGCCAGCGCGGCGCGCAGGTCGAACTGGGACCAGGAGCGGCTGGCCAGCTGCAACAGGCGCGGCCCGAGACGATAGCCGCCGCCGCTTTCCATCAGCATGCCCTGCTCGGCCAGCGCGGCCAGGATCCGATAGACCGTGGGCCTGGGATAGCCGCAGGCGCGCGCCAGCGCCGCCGCGGTGGGCGGCTGCTGCGCGTCGGCCACGGCCTGCAGCACGGTCATGAACTTGGCGAACGCCGCGGCGCCCGCCACCTTGGTCTCCAGCAAGGAATTCCCCATCCGTTATCGGGTTACTAGTGTGCAGTCCCGCAGATACGCCCGCACGAAATCCACCCCTAGCCGCCATGGCGTCGTTGCAAATCCTCGTGATACCTACGGGTATCACTGCGGTTTGCGCCTAGCCCTGACGTCTATGGATGAATTTCGTCAGGCGGACGTACCTACGGGACAGCACACTAGCGTATGCCCAAGGCATGACGCACGATTTTCAGACGAATCTGCGATACTGTTTATTTGTACAGTTTGGCGCGGCATGCTGTCCATAATATAGACAACATGCTCACGATATAGGCAATTATTCCATATCGCCGCGCCCGGAACCAGCGGCGTCGAGGCCGCCCGGACCGGCCCATTCCTTCAGGCTACGATACCGCCCCATGAGCTCAGAAATCCGCATCGTTGGCGCACGCCAGAACAACCTCAAGAACCTGGACCTGACCATCGCCACGGGCGAACTCGTGGTCGTGACCGGGGTATCCGGCTCGGGCAAAAGCTCGCTGGCCTTCGACACCCTGTACGCCGAGGGCCAGCGCCGCTACGTGGAAACCTTCTCGCCCTATGCGCGCCAGTTCCTGGATCGCATGGACAAGCCGCAGGTGGACCGCATCGAAGGCATCCTGCCGGCCATCGCCATCGACCAGACCAATCCGGTGCGCAGCTCGCGCAGCACGGTCGGCACGATGACCGAGCTGAACGACCACCTGAAGCTGCTGTTCGCGCGCGGCGCGCGCCTGTTCTGCCGGGGTTGCGGCAAGCTGGTGCGGCGCGACACGCCCGATTCGATCTTCCACGCGCTGGCCGAACGCTCGGCCGCCGCCGGCGATCCGCGCCTGGTCGTGACCTTCCCGATCGCGGTGCCGGCCAACTTCCCCGAAGAAGAAGTCCGCGGCTTCCTGGAGCAACAGGGCTACCCCCGCGTGCACGCCGAGGAAAACGCCGTGCCGCGCGCCGCCGCGCCGGCGAAGAAGGGCAAGGAAAAAGGCAAGGCCGCCAAGGCCGGCGCCGAGGCCCGCCGCATCCTGCACGTGGTGCAGGACCGCTTCCGCTTTTCCAGCGCCGAGCGCGAGCGCGTGATGGAAGCGCTGGACACTGCGCTGCGCATGGGCGCCGGCCACCTGGCCGTGCACGTCATGGACGACGAGGGCCAGGACGCCCAGGTCTGGAAGTACAGCGACCGCCTGCACTGCGCCGACTGCGATATCGAATACACCGATCCGCTGCCCAGCAGCTTCTCGTTCAATTCGCCGCTGGGCGCCTGCGAATCCTGCCGTGGCTTCGGCCGCGTCATCGGCATCGACTTCGGCCTGGTGATCCCGGACGAAACCAAGACCCTGCTCGAAGGCGCCATCAAGCCCTGGACCACGCCGTCCTACAAGGAATGCCAGGACGACCTGCAGAAGTACGCGCCGCGCGCCGGCGTGCCGCTGGGCGTGCCCTGGAAGGACATGAAGCCCGAGCACAAGCACTGGGTGCTGCACGGCACGCCTGACTGGAAGGGCGGCAACGACGCCTGGAAGCACCAGTGGTACGGCGTGCAGCGCTTCTTCGACTGGCTCGAAACCAAGGCCTACAAGATGCACGTGCGCGTGCTGCTGTCCAAGTACCGCAGCTACACGCCCTGCCCCGCCTGCAATGGCGCGCGCCTGAAGCCGGACGCGCTGCTGTGGCGCCTGGGCACGAAGGAAGAAGCCGACGCCGTGCTGCCGCCCGACGATGGCCGCTACCGCCGCTTCATGCCGGTGGGCGCGAGCTGGACGCGCGAACAGCTGGACGCGCTGGACGGCCTGTCGGTGCATGACGTGATGCTGCTGCCGATCGAGCGCGTGCGCGTGTTCTTCGACAAGCTGTCCTTCACCGGCGCGCTGGACGCCGCCACCGACCTGCTCATGACCGAGGTGCGCGCGCGCCTGAAGTTCCTGTGCGACGTGGGCCTGGGCTACCTGACGCTGGACCGCCAGAGCCGCACGCTGTCCGGCGGCGAGGTGCAGCGCATCAACCTGACCACGGCGCTGGGCACCTCGCTGGTGAACACGCTGTTCGTGCTGGACGAGCCGTCCATCGGCCTGCACCCGCGCGACATGCACCGCGTGGTCGAGGTCATGCACCGGCTGCGCAACGCCGGCAACACGCTGGTGGTGGTCGAGCACGACCCGCAGGTCATGGTGGCCGCCGACCGCGTCATCGACATCGGCCCCGGCCCCGGCGAACGCGGCGGCCGCATCGTCTTCGACGGCACGCCCGCCGCGCTGCGCGCCGCGCCCACGCTGACCGGCGACTATCTCGGCAGTCGCCTGCGCGTCGAGGCGCCGCGCCCCATGCCGGTCGCGGCCAACACGCCGCGCCTGATCCTGGAAGGCGTCAGCGCCCACAACCTGAAGAACGTCTCGGTCGAGCTGCCGCTGGGCCGGCTGGTCTGCGTGACCGGCGTGTCCGGTTCGGGCAAATCGACGCTGGTGCAGGACGTGCTCTACCCCGCCCTGCTCAAGCAGAAGGGCAAGCCGACCGAGGCCCCCGGCGCCTTCCAGCGCCTGCTGGGCGCCGAGCAGATCGCCGACGTGGTCATGGTGGACCAGACCCCCATCGGCAAGACCGCCCGCTCCAACCCGGCCAGCTATGTCGGCGCCTTCGACGCGATCCGCAAGCTGTTCGCGCAGGCGCCGCTGGCGCGCGAGCGCGGCTACACCGCCGGCACCTTCAGCTTCAACGGCGGCGACGGCCGCTGCCCGACCTGCGGCGGCACCGGCTTCGAGCACGTGGAAATGCAGTTCCTGTCGGACGTCTATCTGCGCTGCCCCGACTGCGACGGCAAGCGCTTCCGCCCCGAGGTGCTGGAAGTGCGCGTCGAGCACCTGGGCAAGAGCGCGTCCATCGACGAAGTGCTGGAAATGACGGTCAGCGAGGCGCTGGACTTCTTCAAGGGCCTGCGCGACGTGCAGACCGGGCTGGCGCCGCTGGGCGACGTGGGCCTGGAATACGTGCGCCTGGGCCAGCCCGTGCCGACGCTATCCGGCGGCGAGGCGCAGCGCCTGAAGCTGGCCGGCCACCTGGCCGAGGCCGCGCGCAGCGGCATCTCCACCGCCAAGGTCGCCAAGAAGGGCAGCCTGTTCCTGTTCGACGAACCCACCACCGGCCTGCACTTCGACGACGTGGCGCGGCTGATGCGCGCCTTCCGCAAGCTGCTGGCCGCCGGCCACACGCTGCTGGTGATCGAGCACAACCTGGACGTGATCCGCGCGGCCGACTGGCTGATCGACCTGGGTCCCGAAGGCGGCGACGCCGGCGGCCTGGTGATCGGCACCGGCACGCCGCAGGACCTGATGGACAACCCCAAGTCGCATACCGGCGCGGCGCTGCGCGATTATGAAACCAGCATTCTGCCGACCCCGGTCGCTGATGTGGTCGTGTCCAGCGATATCGACGCGCAGGAAGCCGAACAAGCCGGCCTGAGCGCACGCATCGCCGAGCCGGACGCGCCCTATGGCGCCGGCGTAGGCACGCCGCTGCAATCGCTGATGCGCGCGCGCCGCCAAAGCGCCATGTCCATCGAGATCCGCAATGCGCGCGAGCACAACCTGAAGAACGTCAACGTCGAGATCCCGCGCGACAAGTTCACCGTGATCACCGGCGTGTCCGGCTCGGGCAAGTCCACACTGGCCTTCGACATCCTCTTCAACGAAGGCCAGCGCCGCTACCTGGAATCGCTCAATGCCTACGCCCGCGCCATCGTGCAGCCGGCCGGCAAGCCCGACGTGGACGCCATCTTCGGCATCCCGCCCACGGTCGCCATCGAGCAGCGCACCAGCCGCGGCGGACGCAAGTCCACCGTGGCCACGATGACCGAGATCCATCACTTCCTGCGCCTGCTCTACGTCAAGCTGGGCACGCAGTACTGCCCGGACTGCAACGTCGCCGTCGAGCCGCAGAACACCGACCAGATCGTGGCCCGCCTGCTGCGCGAGCGCAGGGGCGAGCACATCGGCCTCCTGGCCCCGCTGGTCACCGCGCGCAAGGGCTACTACACCGACCTGGCCAAGTGGGCCGGCGCGCGCGGCCATTCGCACCTGCGCGTCGACGGCGAATTCATCCCCGTGGCCCCGTGGCCGCGCCTGGACCGCTACAAGGAACACACCATCGAGCTGCCGGTGGCGGACGTGGTGGTCGATCCGGCCAACGAGGCCGAGCTGCGCGCCGCGGTCAAGAGCGCGCTGGAGAACGGCCAGGGCGTGATGTCCGTGGTCTGGCCGGTGAACAAGCTGCACGAGGCGCTGGACAGCGACCTGCAGCAACAGCACTTCTCGGTCAAGCGCGCCTGCCCGTCCTGCGGCATCAGCTTCCCCGAACCCGATCCGCGCCTGTTCTCGTACAACTCCAAGCACGGCTGGTGCACCGGCTGCTTCGGCACCGGCCTGCAACTGCAGGGCTTCGACGAGGAACAGACCGGCGAGGAAACCGCCTGGAACGCCTGGTACGAAGGCGAGGCCAAGGTCTGCACGCAGTGCGACGGCCAGCGCCTGAACCGCGTGGCCCGCGCCGTGCGCTGGCGCGACAAGTCGATCGCCGAGCTGGCCTCGCTGCCGGTATCGGACGCGCACACCTTCTTCACCGGGCTGGTGGCGCGCGGCCGCGAGGGCGAGATCGCCCGCGACATCCTCACCGAGATCCGCGGCCGCCTGAACTTCATGCAGGAAGTCGGCCTGAACTACCTGGCGCTGGACCGCGCCGCGCCCACGCTGTCCGGCGGCGAGGCGCAGCGCATCCGGCTGGCCGCGCAGCTGGGCTCGAACCTGCAGGGCGTGTGCTACGTGCTGGACGAGCCCACCATCGGCCTGCACCCGCGCGACAACCGCATCCTGCTGGACGCGCTGGCGCGGCTGGAAGGCAACGGCAACACGCTGGTGGTGGTCGAGCATGACGACGACACCATCCGCCGCGCCTCGCACATCATCGACATCGGCCCCGGCGCCGGCGTGCGCGGCGGCCGCGTGGTGGCCCAGGGCAGCGCCCAGGACCTGATCGACGCCCCCGAATCCGTCACCGGCCGCTACCTGGCCCAGCCGCTCAAGCACCCGCTGCAGGGCCGCCGCCCGGTCGAGGCCGACACGCCCATGATCCAGATCCGCGGCGCGCGCCTGCACAATCTGCGCCATGTCGACGCGCAGATCCCGGTGGGCCGGCTGAGCGTGGTGACGGGCGTGTCCGGCTCGGGCAAGTCCACGCTGGCGCGCGAAGTGCTGCTGGACAACCTGATGCAGGCCGTCTCGCAGGGCAAGGCGCCCGGCTGGGCCGGCTGCGACAGCATCACCGGCTGGGAAGCCATTGACCGCGTGCTGGAAGTGGACCAGACGCCCATCGGCAAGACGCCGCGCTCCTGCCCCGCCACCTACGTGGGCTTCTGGGACGACGTGCGCAAGCAGTTCGCCGATACGCGCGAAGCCCGCATGCGCGGCTGGACCTCGGCGCGCTTCTCGTTCAACACCGGCGACGGCCGCTGCCCGATCTGCGAGGGCCAGGGCATGCGCACCATCGAGATGAACTTCCTGCCGGACGTGAAGGTACCCTGCGACGCCTGCAACGGCGCGCGCTTCAACCAGGACACGCTGAGCGTGCAGATGCGCGGCAAGAACGCCGGCGAGCTGCTGTCCATGGAAGTGGACGACGCGATCGGCTACTTCGCCGCCCATCCCAAGATCCACCGACCGCTGCAACTGATGCAGGACGTGGGCCTGGGCTACCTGACGCTGGGCCAGCCCTCGCCCACGCTGTCCGGCGGCGAGGCGCAGCGCATCAAGCTGGTGACCGAGCTGTCCAAGGCCCGCCTGACCGACGGCCTGATCAAGACCGGCCGCGCCTCGCGCATCCCGCACACGCTGTACGTGCTGGACGAGCCGACGGTCGGCCTGTCGATGGCTGACGTGGAGAAACTGATCCACGTGCTGCACCGGCTGGTCGAGGCGGGCAACACCGTGGTCGTGATCGAGCACAACCTGGACGTGATCGCCGAGGCCGACTGGCTGCTGGACCTGGGCCCCGAGGGCGGCACCGGCGGCGGCCAGCTGGTCGCCCAGGGTTCGCCGGAACACGTGATGACCCTGAAGGACAAGTCCCACACCGGCCGCGTCCTGACGGAATTCCTGGCCCACCAGCAATAGGCAAGCATGCTTTGTCGCTTTGAAGACCGGCTGGCCGGCCGCGCCCTGCGGCTGGACGGTTTCCGCTCCCGCATCGAGGCGCGCGCCGCCGCCGAGGTCGGCCCGGCGCTGCAGGCCATCGAGGCCGAGCGCCGCCAGGGCCGCTGGGTCGCGCTGATGCTGGACTACGAGCTGGGCGAATGGCTGCTGCCCGAGGCCGCGCGGGCCGCGCCCGCCGGCCCCTGGACGCCGCCGGCCGACGACGGCCGGCCTCGGCTGCGCGCGCTGGTCTTCGACGGCAAGACCGACGAAGCGCCCTGGGACTCGCCCGGCCCGGACGCGCTCCCCGCCACGCTCACGCCCGCCGCGCCGCGCATGGCCGAGGCCGACTACCTGCGCCGCATCGACGAGATCCGCGACCTGATCGGCGCCGGCGAGCTGTACCAGGTCAACTACACCCAGCCGCTGGACCTGCGCCTGGCCGGCGACCCGGCCACGCTGTACCGCCGCATCGCCGCGCGCAATCCGGTGGCGCACGCCGCCTTCATCCAGGACGGCGAGCGCAGCGTGCTGTCCTTCTCGCCCGAACTGTTCATCCGGCGCGACGGCGAGCGCCTGACCACCCGACCCATGAAGGGCACGGCGCCGCGCCATCCCGACCGGACCGAGGACGAGCGCCTGGGCCGCGAGCTGCTGGCCAGCGAGAAGAACCGCGCCGAGAACCTGATGATCGTGGACCTGCTGCGCAACGACCTGGGCCGGCTGGCCGAGCCCGGCTCGGTGACGGTGGACGCGCTGTTCTCGCTGGAACGCTATCCCACGGTCTGGACCATGACGTCCACCGTCTCGGCGCGCGCCCCCCGCGCCTCGCTGGAAGACGTGCTGCGCGCGCTGTTCCCCTGTGGCTCCATCACCGGCGCGCCCAAGATCGCCGCCATGCGCCGCATCCGCCAGATGGAGATCGCGCCGCGCGGCCTGTACTGCGGCAGCATCGGCTGGCTGGCGCCGGACGGCGATTTCTCGCTGAACGTGGCGATCCGCACGCTGGTCGTGGACGCGGCCGGCACCAGCGTCTACGGCGTGGGCGGCGGCATCGTCCACGACTCCGACCCGGCCTCCGAATGGCAGGAATGCCACTGGAAAGCCCGCATTCTCAAGGGCTGAAGGCCCAAACCCCTCGGGCCGGTAGTAGGATAGAACGCGGCCCGCGCCCGTCCCCCTTCCCCAGGAGCGTCCCATGCAACCCGAACTGATCGAGACCATCCTGGTCGATGCCCAGCGCCGCATGCCGCTGCTGGCGCGGCACCTGAAGCGGCTGGAAGCCTCCTGCAAGGCGCTGGACTATGCCTGGGCCGGCCCCGCCGTCGAGGCCGACATCCTGGTCGCCGCCCTGGCCCTGTCCGCGCCCGGCCCGCACCGGCTGCGCCTGCTGGTGGCGCGCGACGGCGGCCGCAGCATCCAGACCGCCCCCCTGCCGCCGCTGCCGGCCGTGCAGGAAGTGATGCTGGCGCCCGAGGCGCTGCGTTCGTCCGAGCCGCTGCTGCGCTACAAGACCACCCACCGCCCCTGGTACACCAAGACCATCGAGTGGCTGCCGTCCCACCCGCACCTGTTCGACCTGCTCTACCTGAACGAGCGCGGCGAGCTGTGCGAAGGCAGCCGCAGCAATGTCTACCTGCGCCTGGGCGCGCACTGGTACACGCCGCCGGTCGATTGCGGCTGCCTGCCCGGCGTGCAGCGCGCCGAGCTGCTGGAAACCGGCCAGGCGAAGGAAAAGGTGCTGACCCTGGCCGACCTGCACGCGGCCGACGGGATCCGCCTGTCCAACGCCTTGCGCGGATGGATCGACGTGACGCTGCGCGCGGCCTGAGCCGCCAGGGCCGTTCCGCCCCGCCGGCCCGCCGCCGGCTGCCAAGCCCTCAGAACCGGATCGAGCAGCGTATCCCCGCCGGAATGGCGTTGCCCTTGTTCTCGACCTTGAGCAGCACGGTGAAGGTGCCGCTGGCGGCGTCCATCACCCTGTCGATGCGCCAGACCTTGGCCTGCAGCGGCTTGTCGCTGATGGCCGCGTTGACCGTGACCTGGGCGCCGGCATCGGCCTTGATCTGGCCGTACAGGCCGTCGGGCACGACCACCTTGACCACCAGCGGATCGATCTGCGCGAGCTTGACGATCTTGTTGTCGTTGATGCGGTCGCCGGGGCCGGCATAGCGCTCGGCCACCACGCCGTCGAACGGGCTCTTGATGCTGCGCTCGGCCAGGATGGCCTGCTGCAGGGCGACCTGCAACTGCGCCTGGCGACTGCGCGACGTCATCTCGTCGTAGTCGCCGGCGGGCAGCAGCTTGCGCTGGTACAGGTCGGCGTTGCGCTCCACCACGCGGCCCAGGTAGGCGGCCTCGGCGCGGCGCAGCTGCAGCGTGGCCTCGTCCACATTGGTGTTCAGCTCGGCCACCACCTGCCCCTTCCTGACCTCGTCGCCGCGCTGCACCAGCACCTTGTTCAGCACGCCGGCCGAAGGGCTGCCCAGCTCCGACACCTGGAACGGCTCGATCAGGCAGGCCATGGGATGGCCCAGGCTGTCCGCCGGCGCGCCCAAGCCGGTCAGCGGCGGCAAGGCGGCATCGGGCGGCAGGCCCTGGGCCTGCGCGGCGCAGGCCAGCGCGGCGGCGAGGCCCAGGCAGGCGGGACGGAATGCGGCGGGAATCTTCATCTTCGACGGACCTCAGTCTCCCTGTCCGGAGAACGACAGGGAATTTTCCAATTCTTCGTCCGCGGACACCATGCTGCGGCGTTCGCGGGCCAGTTTTCTTTCGGTGCGCGCCTGCGCGTGGCTCAGCCAGCGCGCCGCGACGGCGCGCCAGCCGGGGAATCTCATCGCCAGCAGCGCGTCCATCGGCCGCGCCCAGACGCTGTTCCTGACGCTGTCCAGCACGGCGTCCTCCAGCGACAGGATGGCCTCGGCATGGCCGGGATCGCCCTGGCGGCCGCTGCGGCCTTCGAGCTGGCGGTCGATGCGGGCGGACTCGTGCCGCTCGGTCAGGATGACGTGCAGGCCGCCCGCCTCGCGCGCGGCGTCCGACAGGGGAATGTCGGTACCGCGACCGGCCATGTTGGTGGCGATCATGATGCTGCCGATCTCGCCGGCGCGCCCGACCAGCGCGGCCTCGTCGGCGTCCTGCTTGGCGTTGAGCACGACCGCCGGCAGCGCCGCCTCGGCCAGCACCCTTGCCACCTCCTCCGACGCCGCCACCGAGCGCGTGCCGATGAGCACCGGCACGCCGCGAGCGTGCAGCGCGCGGCAGCGTTCGCGCACGGCCGCCCATTTGTCCGCCATGGTCCGGTGCACGCTGTCCGGCGCATGGAGCCGGCGCGACTTCCGATGCGTGGGAATGCGCACCACCGGCAGGTTGTAGACGCGGCCCAGCTCCGCCCGGATCTCGGCGGCCGTGCCCGTCATGCCGGCCAGCAGCAGGTAGTGCTTGAAGAAGCGCTGGTAGCTGATGCTCTTGAGCGTGGCGCGCGGATCGCTCAGCTCCAGGCCTTCCTTGTGCTCGATCATCTGGTGCAGGCCCTGGCCCCAGGAACGGTCGGGCATGACGCGCCCGGTGAACTCGTCCACCACCATGACCTTGCCGTCGCGCACAATGTACTGCTCGTCGAGCCGGTACAGGTGCAGCACGGTCAGCGCGCTCAGGATCAGCTCTTCGCGCCGGAACGGAATGCCCCAGGGCGCGGGCAGGGCGGCGCAGGCCTGGCGCAGGTGCTCGCGCCCGGACTCGGTGAGCGCGGCCCGCCGATGGTCCCGCTGGATCAGATAATGTTCCTCGCGCATGCCCGCCGCCAGTTCCATGGCCTGGGCAGTGACGGCGCCGCCGTCCTCTTCCTGCACGCCCGAGATGATGAGCGGCGTGCGCGCCTCGTCGACCAGCACGCTGTCGGCCTCGTCCACGATGGCGAAGCACAGGCCGCGCAGGAACAGCTCGCCGACGCGCCCGTCGCCGCCGCGCAACCGTTCCAGCCGCAGGCGGTCCTCGTCCTTGTCGTCGTCCAGCACGATCAGGTCGCGCAGATAGTCGAAGACCAGGGTCTTGTTCGAGCAGTACACGATGTCGGCCTGGTAGGCCCGGCGCCGCTCGGCCGGATCCATTTCCATGCTGACCCAGGCCACGCTCAGGCCCAGCGCCTGGTACAGCGGCGTCATGATCTGCGCGTCGCGCTCGACCAGATAATCGTTGGTGGTGATGACATGCACCGGCAGCCCGGCCAGCGCCGCCGTGGCGGCCGGCAGCGTGGCGGTCAGCGTCTTGCCCTCGCCGGTGTTCATCTCGGCCACCATGCCCTGCAGCATGGCCCAGCCGCCCAGCAGCTGCACATCGAAATGCGCCTTGCCCAGCGCCAGCCTGCCCGCCTGCCGCACCAGCGCGAAGGCGCGCGCGGCGCCGGCCTGGGTGATGCCGTTGCAGCGCAGGTCGAAGGCCACCTCGTCGGCGCGCGCGCGCACGCCAGCCAGATCCAGCTCGGCCAGCCGGCCGGCCTCGCGATGCACCTGCGCCAGGATGCGGCGGGTGCGCCACAGCGGCTGGCGCCGCTTGCGCGCCAGCCAGCGCAGCGCCGCCGTGCCCCAGGCCTCCAGCTTGTTGGCGTGCCGCTCGCTCTCCCTTTCGGGATAGAGCGGGTCGGGCGCGAGGGCGGCGAAGCTGTCCATTACAGTTTGAGTTGCCGCAGCACCATCTGGCGCACCGCATCGTAGGCCTGCAGCGCGATCGGCCGGGGCTCGTGGGAGAACTTCACATAGACGCGCGCGCCCACGTAGCCGCGCGGCGCGTCTGGCGGCAATTGCAGGTCCATGACGAACAGGTTCTCCGCCGACTTGGCCCGTCCTTCCTGCGACTTGCGCGGATCCACCCCGATGCTGCCGCCGCCCTGCAGGCTCAGCGCCATGCTGGGCAGTTCGTCGGTGGCCGACGGCACTTCGCGCAGGACGCGCGCCTCGAACACGCGGCCCGCGTCCTGCACCAGCCGCACGCGCACGCCTTCGAGCGAGCGATGGATCCGCTCCAGGCTGGACTGCGGCACCACCACGCGCACCGTCTCGGCCTCGGTCAGCACATAGCCCAGCAGCTCGCCGCGCTGGACGTAGCGGCCTGTCATGTCCTCGGGCTGGGCCGAGACGTAGCGGCCGGCGTGCCGGCTGCGCACCTGCTGCGACTGCACCTGTTCATCGACCGCGCGCTTCTCGGTCAGCAGGCTTTGCCATTGATGGCGCGTGATGGCGGCCTGCACCGGGTTCTGGGCATGGGCCTGCACGTAGCGCGCCTGGTACTCGTCGACCTGCGCGGCCAGCATGGCGTCGCGCCGCTGCAGTTCATCGTTCTCCAGCGCCAGCAGCGGCGCGCCCGCCGCCACGAGCGCGTCGTCCGCCGCCTGGCGCTCGCGCACGAAGCCGGCCACCGGCGCGCGCACCTGGGCCGACGGCGGCACCCAGACCACGCCCTCGGTATCGGTCGAGGACGGCATGGGCACGGCGCCCGCCAGTCCCGCCGCCGCCAGCACGCAGAGCGCGGTGATGGCATAGGAGCGTCCCCGGCGCGCCTGGATCTGCGGGTCGGTGAACAGCTGCCGCGCCAGCCGCCACAGCGGCATGACGATGGTGTTCAGAATGGCCCAGCAGGCCAGCAGGACACCGAAGAAAAAGAACTGCCCCGCCACCAGGAAGATGGCCAGGAACATGATGAACATGCGGTAGACGAAGGACAGCAGCGCGTAGCCCACGAACCACCACTGCTCGCCCCGGCTGGCGCGCGGCGCCTCGACGGCGGCCAGGCCCAGCACATAGCGCTTGAACAGGTAGCCCAGCCAGGCATTGGCGCGCTGCCCCAGGTTGGGAATCTCGATGGCGTCCGACAGCACGTAGTAGCCGTCATAGCGCAGCAGCGGATTGCCGTTCATGAAGAGCGTGGACACGCCGCACAGGATGATGACGTTATAGGCCACGGACCGGCCCAGGCCCGGCTCCAGCTGTGTCCAGGCGATCATGGCCAGCGCCGCCAGGAACAGCTCCACCAGGATGCCCGCCGCCCCCACCAGCATGCGCCAGCGCTTGTCGGCGAAGCCGGCCGCCGCCGACGCGTCCACGTAGGGAATGGGCACCAGCAGCAGGAACATCAGCCCGATCTCGTGGACCTCGCCGCCGCGCGCCTTGACCGCGCAGGCGTGACCCAGCTCGTGAACGGCCTTGACCAGCGGATACACCAGCGCCATGGCCAGCACGTTGCCGGCCGAGAACACCTGGTCCCAGACGTTGTGCGTCAGCGCCTTCCAGTGCATGGCGCCCAGCGAGGCGCCGTAGAGCACCACGGCCAGCCACAGCAGCCCGCCCACCCAGGTGAACAGCCAGCGGTAGTACGGCAGCGCGGCGCTCAGCCAGCGGTCGGGGTCGAGCAGCGGCAGCTTGAGCGCGCTGGGATTGCCGACGTACTGCTTGATCTTCTGCGCGCGCTGGCGCCGGCGGCGCTGCACCAGGTCGCGCACGTCCGGCGCGCGGTCGGTCATCAGCACGTCGGCGCGGTGCAGCTGGGACATCAGGCGGATGACTTCGTCCTGCGGCATGGCGTCGTCGTCCAGCTGGGCGCAGGCGGTCTCCCAGATCTGCTGCACGCTGCGGCGTCCGTCCATCAGGCTGATCAGCAGGTTGGCCTCGGGCGTGTAGCGGTGGAATTCGCCGTTGCTCTGGTCCTGCATCACGTACCAGACCTGCCCCCGATAGGTGTGGCGCTGGATGTGGATGTGCGAGCGCAGGCGCGGCCGCAGCGCGCTGACGCGGTGCCAGGAATTGCTGTAGAGGGCGGTGGCCGTCATGTTCCGCTTCCTACCCGAACCAGGCCCACCACTTCAGGCGCAGCCAGTCCATGAAGCCGTGGGTCCAGATCCAGGCGTAGCGGCGCTCGCCGATGTCGATGCGCCCCACCCCCTCCATGCCCGGACGCAGCGTGGCACTCTCGCCCGGCGTCAGGCTGGCCTCCAGGCGGAACACGGTCTTGCCTTCCTGGACCTGGGCCAGCGGCACGATGCGCGTGACCGTGAACGGGATCTGCCGGTCGGGCATGGCGGCCAGCGCCACCCTGCCGGTCTGCCCCACCGCCACGTCGTCGATCTGGCGGTCCTCCACGTCGAGCCACAGGCGGTAGCCGTCCAGCGGCGAGAGCTTGAACAGCTCCTGACCGCGCTTGACCGCCTCGCCCAGCTGCTGGCTCAGGTCGCCGCTGACCAGCACGCCGTCGAACGGCGCGCGCAGGCTGGAACGCTGGATCTGCTGCCGGTAGAACTGGATCTGGGCCATGGCCTGGCGCGCCTGCGCCTGGGCGATGGCGGCGGCGGCGCTGTCGCCGCGCGCCATGGCTTCCTCGCCCTGGCGACGGTACTGCACCTCCAGGTTGCCGGCGCGCAGCAGCTCCAGCTCGGTCTCGCGGGTATCCAGCACGGCCAGCACGTCGCCCTGCCTGACCTCGTCGCCGGCGCGGCGGGCGGCCTCGGCGATATAGCCCTCGAACGGCGCCGCGACCACGCGCTGCACCACGCCCTGCACGGTGGCGGACGCGCCGACGCGGTAGGGGCCGTGCGCCAGCGCGGCGAACAGGACCAACGCCGCCACCGCCAGCACCAGCAGCTTGCGGCCGATGTAGCGCGCGCCGAACAAGCGGCCCGCTTCGCGCAGCAGCGCATCGCGGCCCTTGCGCCACAAGGGCCGTTCCTGGCGCAGCCGCTGGTACAGCACCCGGCCCGCCAGCAGCGCCACGCTCTGGCACAGCTCGATGTCCTGGCGGTCGAAACCGCGCCCGTCCGGCCGCTCGAACAGCAGGGCGCCGCGCGCCTCGGCGTCGGGCGCGAAGGGCACGGTCAGCACGTGGCGGTTGCCGAACTCGCGCGCCAGCTTGTGGTGGGCGCGCAGCTGGATGGTGCGGCCCTCGTCCAGGGGCAGGCAGAGCGTGGTGTTCTGGTCCACGGCCTCGTCCATGGCCTCGGCCACCGCCTGCACCAGGTTCATGTTCTGCACCAGGCGGCTGCTGTGCGACAGCGCCTGCACCTTGATGCGCCCGTCCTGGCGAAAGCCGATGCTCACGCGGTCGCATTCCATGCGGGTCGCCAGGTCGGTCACCAGCGTCAGCGCCACGTCCTTGAAGCGGCCTTCCTTCAAGGCGCGCGCGACGCTGTTGACCACGTACATCAGCCGCTCGATGGTCAGCGCGCTGTCGCTGCGCTCGCCCTGCAGCAGCCAGGCCTCCAGCACGCCCGCCCCCCAGCGCAGGGCCTGCACCACGGGCTCGGGCGGCTGCGGCGCGGTCTCGAAGGCGGCCACGCCATGCAGGCGGCCGCCCAGCACGATGGGATAGGCCACGGTCAGCGCGCGGCCGTCGGCGGCCACGGCCGTCTCGCGACCCTGCAGGCAGTCGTCCACCAGGTTGTAGAAGCCCGGCCCGGGACGACTGCCGGCGGGCGTGGCGGCCGCCACCTCGAACGGCCCGGTGTCCGGCTCGCCCAGGATCAGCGCGCCATGGCGCAGGTCCGCGAGCTGGCTGGCCTGCAGGGCCACCCAGGCTTGCAGGAACGCCTGCCGGTCGGCGCTGGAAGACAGCGCCGACCACCAGGCCAGGTCCGCGCGCTTCACCTGCGCGGCGACGATCGGATCATTCATCCTCGCTCAGGGCCTGCGCTTCCTCCAGCGGCATGTCCTGGCGGATCATGCGCACTCCGGTCTTGCGGCGGGCCTTGTTCTCCCATGTATTGGTTTTGGAATTGAACACCACCGAGCCGGTCGCGCCCAGCGCGCCGGACAGGCCCAGCACGCCCACGCCAGCCGCCAGGGCCGCGCGCTCGTCAGGCTCCCGATCCGGCTCGGCGTACGGCTGGGGCGCCGCCTCGCCGGCGGACGCCTGCGGACGCGGATCCTGCTCCCGCCCGCCGGCCTGCGGCTCTTGCTGCTGCTCCTCCTGCTCCTGACGCGCGCCGTCCCCCGGCGATTCCGTCCCGGCCGCGCCGGACGGCGCCATGCTCCGGCCTCCGTCCGACGCACCAGCGCCGCCACGCATGCTGACTTCGCCATGCGTGGCATCGCCGGCAGCATAGATCGAAATGCCGCCGTCGTGGCGTTCGATGACGATATCCGGACGCTCCGGCGCCACGCTGACGCGGCCGCCATCCTGCGCGGCGTGGCCGGCGGACAGGAAGGCCACGCTGCGTTGCGTCCAGGCGCGCTCGAAGACCGGATGCGGCGCATGCCCCAGCGTGCCGGGCCAGGAATACAGCGCTTCCAGCGAGCGGGTGATCAGGTCGGGCGAGTTGCCGCCCGGGCCGAAGCGCGTCAGGTTGACGATGCGGCTGCCGGATTGATCGAAGTAGATGGCCGCGAAATCGCCCACCATCACGTCCTTGGAGAAGCTGCCCCGGAACATGTCGGAACCGCTGCCGCCCAGCATGAAATTGCCGCCGGTGCCCGCCAGCAGGATGTCGTTGCCGCCGTAGGCGATGTCCAGCGTCTCGGCGACGCTGAAGCGATCGTTGACGAAGGTCACCCTGCCGTTGTCGCCGAACATGACGTTGGATCCGGCGCCGCTTTCCAGCACGTCGTTGCCGACGCCGCCGATCATCACGCCTTCGCCATTGTTGTAGAGCGAATTGTTGCCCCCCTGCGATGGGAAGGTGGAGGCGAAGGACAGGATGCGCCCCGCCGCCGTGTACAGCGCCTGCGCCGCGTTGCCGGCCATCAGGTTGAAGCCGCCGGCCGCCCGGATGCTGTCGTCGCCCATGCCGCCGAACAGCACGTTGCGCCCGCTGCCGACCGAGATGGCATTGCTGCCCGTCGCCGCCACATTGATGGTTTCCAGCGCGAGCAGGCCGGCGCCCGCCAGGTAACGGGCCTCGCCGCCCGGCGCGGCGGGATCGATGAAATCGCCCCGGTCGCGCAGGTAGTTGACCGGCGTCACCGTCACGATGCGGCCGAAGTTGGCGAACACGATGTTGTTGCCGTCGCCCGCGGTGATGGTGTTGCCGCCCCCGGCCAGCCGGTCCGCCGCTGCGCCCACCGCCTGTCCGGCGGCCTGGTCCGGACTCAGCACCAGCGTCAGCGCGTACAGCGAACGCAGGTCCGGCGAACTGCGCATGTCCATGGGCGCCCCCAGGTCGATGTTCAGGCCGGCGTTGCCGAACACGATGTTGTTGCCGTGGCCGGCGTGGATCGTGTTGTTGCCGCCGCCGCCGGCGATCAGGTCGTTGCCCGAGCCGCCGTAGATCAGGTCGTCGCCGGCGCCGCCGTACAGGATCACGCCCTGGGTCGCCCCGCGCGCGTCCAGCACGTTGTTGCCCGCCCGGCCAAAGGCCAGCGCCTGGCCCGCCACCCGGTGGCCCGGCGTGGCGGTGTAGTAGCGGTCGTCCTGGCTGGTGGAGCCGAACAGCAGCACCGGCCGGCTGGCGCCGCCCACGGTATCGCCCTGGACCACCAGCGTGTTGTTGCCGCCGCCGCCCTGCACCAGGGTCACGGTGCCCACGGGCGCATGGCGCACGGTGTAGGTATCGTCGCCCTGGCCCAGCATGGTGTTGACCGACTGCACGCCGTGGAAGACGATGCCGCGGTCATAGCCATGGACGCCGGCTTCGCTGGCCTGGAAGATGCTGCCCGCCGCCGCGCCCACGCCCGGCGTCATGCCCAGCCCGGTGATGCGGCCGAAGTCGCCCGCCTGCGGGTTGTTGTACAGCCGGCCCAGGCCGCTCAGCTGCCCGGCCATGTCCTGCATGCCCACCTGGCCGGCGAGCGTGCCGTCGTCGAACAGGCGGATGCGGTTGTTGGCCGCCGCCGTCGGCGCCTGGCCGGTGTTGCGCGCGCCCAGCGGCGCGTCGGTTTCCCCGGGCAGGCCCACGCCGGCGCGCAGCGCGCCGTCGTAGTCCGGCTTGTCCAGCGCGCCGCCCTCGATCAGCAGGCTGCCCTGGATGCCGGACACGTCATGCGGCTGGTCCGGATAGTTGGCATAGCTCACGCCCGTGACCGGGTCCACGACGATCGCCGGCTGGTCGGTGGCGCGCGGCGCGCGCACCTTGCCCGGATCGTTGGGCGGTCCGGCGTGGCCCGGATCGGCCACCGGCACGACGATGGACGGCAGGGCCACATCGTGCATGCCGGGCAGCGTGGTGAACAGCGTGGCCGACAGCCGCAGGTCGCGGCCAGCCAGGCTCACCGGCGGCAGGCCGATGCCCGGGCCGTCCTCCAGCTTGACCAGCACCTGCCGGGTCGTATCCCAGCCCTGCCCGCCGGCGCCATTGGCGTCGAACGCCAGCACCACGCTTTCATGCCAGGTCTGGCCGCCGTCGGTCGACAGCAGCAGGCCACGGCCCTGCAGGCCCTGGCGCACGGCCGCCAGCCCATCGGCGGCGGACAGGCCCGTGCCTTGCGCCAGCGAGCCGTAGAGCGCGGACGCCAGCATGGCGCTGGTCAGCGACACATAGGCCTGGCCGCTGGCCGGACGCGGCAGGATGCCCGTGTCCAGGTTCACCGACAGCGCCAGCGGCGCGCCGCCGCCGTTGAGCGCGCCCGGCTGGGCGGTGACGACGACCGGCTGCTTGCCATCCAGCACGCCGCGCGAGCCGTCCCGGCCGCTGACGATGGTATTGCCCGCCACATCGCCCGACAGGTCGAAGGTATTGCTGCCGCTGCCGCCGATCAGGGTGGTGATCACGTTGCTGCGGGTGGACAGCACATAGATGTGATCGTTGCCTTCGCGCGCGTCCAGGTTCACCCGCTGGATGTTCTGGTAGCGGGTGTTCAGCCCCGCGCCGCGCAGGCCTTCCTGCGTCAGCGCGAAGGCATCGTCCTCCTCCGTGCCCAGCGTGGTGTAGGTGTTCACGCCCGCGCCGCCATCGATGGACAGTTCGCCGTTGACCACGTAGCCGCGCGCGCCGCCGGCCTGCGCCTGATCCTGCTTGAAGGCGTAGACCATGAAGGCGTCGTCGCGCTTGCCGCCATGCAGCGCCAGCGGCGCGGCATTGCTGTAGACGCGGAACACGTTGACGCTGTTCTCGGCGCCGTAGATCGTCATGCCATGGCTGTTGCCGCGCGACAGATAGCCCTGCGTGGTACGCACGGTATCGATCCGGTCGCCCGCCGCCACGCTGGGCGGCAGCCGGTCCAGCCCGTACAGCTGGCCGATCTGGAACTCGTTGCGCTTGGCCGGATCGCTGCCACGGCCGCCGTCGATGACGACCTGCGTGCCGGTGTCGTCGATGTAGAAGCGATTGCCGCCGTCCACCGCGTTCAGGCGCAGCCCGCCCGTGCTGGTGCGGTCATAGTTCACGCGCTGCACCGCATCGGCGTAGCCCGCGCCCTGCGGCGTCAGCTTGGCCAGATAGCCGGCGCGCAGCAGGAAGGTCTCGTCCTGCGCGGTGCCATTGATGGTCAGCTGGTTGACGCCCGCCAGGTTCTCGCGGCCCTGTCCGTCGGAATGATGGACATTGATCAACACGGAGGTCAGCGCCTCGGCCAGATTGACGATGACGCGGTTGGAGCCCGCGCCGCCGTCGACGTCGACGCGATCGACCTGGCCGGGAACGGTCTGCCGGCTGGTCAGCGACGGCAGCTGGTCCAGCACGATGAGGTCGTTGCCCGCTCCCCCGGAAATCGACACGCCGCCCGCCAGCGCCCGCGCCGACAGATAGATGTAGTCGTCGCCATCGCCGCCCAGCACCGTCGCCCCAGCCCCCAGCAGGATCCGGGACATCCAGATCTTGTCGTCGCCGGCGCCGGATTCGACGTGCAAACGGCCCAGGAAGTCCGCCATCGACAGGCTGATGAGATCCTGGCCCTTGCCGGTCAGGATCGTCGTCGCGCCATGCTGGACGGTCTCGGACAGCAGCACGCGGTTGTCGCCGTCGCCTGCGTCGATCCGCAGCATGCCCTGGCCGACTGTCCGGGTCAGCGTGATCTGGTCGGCGTCCCTGCCGGTGGTGATGGACGTATCGCCGCCCATCGTGACCGTGTCCAGCGCGACGACATTGGCGCCGTCTCCGGCGTTGATCGTCAGGCCGCCGGTCAGGCCGCTGTTGAGCAGCGTGATCTGGTCCGCGTCCTTGCCGCTCGTGATGGACGTTCCGCCGCCCACGGTCGTGGTGTCCAGCTTGACGATGTTGCCACCGTCGCCGGCGTTGATCGTCAGACCGCCGGTCAGGCCACTGTTGACCAGCGTGATCTGGTCGGCGTCCTTGCCGGTCGCGATGTGCGTGTCGCCGCCTACCGTCACGGTATCCAGCTTGACGACGTTGCCGCCATCGCCGGCGTCAATCGTCAGGCCGCCGGCCAGGCCGCTGTTGAGCAGCGTGATCTGGTCCGCGTCCTTGCCGGTCGTGATGTGCGTGTCGCCGCCCACCGTCACCGTCTCCAGCTTGACGACGTTGCCGCCATCGCCGGCGTCAATCGTCAGGCCGCCGGCCA
>NZ_JAGTJY010000022.1:39622-53207 GCF_018195695.1 Achromobacter sp. Marseille-Q0513
GGCCGCTGTTGAGCAGCGTGATCTGGTCGGCGTCCTTGCCGCTCGTGATGGACGTATCGCCGCCCACCGTCGCCGTGTCCAGCGTGACGATGTTGCCGCCGTCGCCGGTCAAGATGGACAGTCCGCCGCCGACGCGCGTGCCGATCACGGATACCGTGTCGTCGCCCGCGCCCGTCTCGATGCGCACGCCGCCCGAGGTTTCGGTCGACTGCAGCGCCACGCGGTCATCACCGTCCTGCGTGGACACCGTCAGCAACTGCTGCGCGATCAGGCGCGCGCGGATCTCGATATCGTCCTGGCCGGACCCGCCCAGGATCTGCATCGCGTTGCCCTGGGTCAGCAAGCCGTTGCCGTCCAGCGCGCCGCCAGCGTCGGCGGTCGCGCCGAAGCGGACGGTGTTGGCGCCGGTCTCGCTGCCGTGGATGACGATTTCCGGCGCCAGCAGGCGGCCGTCTATCGTGATGGCCGAGGCCTTGCCGTAGGCGCCGCGGTCATCGCGGTCCACGCGCAGGTTCATGCGCTGTCCGGCCGAGATCAGGCCGCCGGGCTGACCATTGGACGGAGCGGCGACATACAGGTTGTTGCCGGCCAGCAGGCTGGCCACGCCCACGGCGCTGAGCGCCGAACCAGCCGCCACATGAATGTCCCCGCCCACGCCGGCCGCGCTGGAACGCGCCGCCAGCCAGACGTTGCGCGCCTCGATCCGGCCCACGTTGAGCGCCAGCGTCTGCGTGGCGCCCAGCGCATCGTCAGCCTGGGCCACCTGCACCAGCGCGACGTCGCCGCCGGCCGTGGCATTGAGCGTGGCCTGCGGCCCGATGGCCGCCACGATCAGCGCGTCGTTGACCGCCGCGCCCGCCGCGTCGGACTGGCCGTAGCCGCCGACCGAGCCGGCCGCCGTGAAGTACAGGCTGCCGCCGATGACGACCGGATCGGCGCGGCCGGCCGACAGGCCCGGATGCGCCGTCTTGTCGTTGACGATACTGGCCTGGCTGCTCAGGCGGATCTCGTCGCGGTTGCGCGATTCCACATGCGCCAGCGCCAGATCATGCGCGCCCAGCTGGCTGATCGCCACCGAACCCTGGGCCAGCGCGATCAGATAGCCCGACAGATCGGTCAGCAGCGGCTGCGCCGCCACGCCGATGCCGCCGGACAGGGTGCCCAGCCAGGCATTGCGCGCGGTCAGCGCGGCCTGGCCCGGCGCCGTGCCGTTCAGGATGTCATCCAGCGCGTAGATCCGCGCGTCGCCGCGCAGGCCATTGCCGTCCGCCACCGTCACGCCGCCCAGGCGCAGGCCATGCAGGCCATAGACGTTCAGGCTGGTTCCGGCCTGCGCCTTCAGCACGGCCTGGCTGTCGCCGGCCGACAGATTGACCAGCACGGGTGAACCTTCCGCCGACAGGTCCGCGCCCAGCTGGCCGACGGACTGCCCCGCGATCAGGACCACCTCCCGCGCATAGCCCAGCGCCGCCAGCGCCTGCGCGCTCAGCTCGCTGAGCGTGACGTTGGCGTACTGGCGCTGGCCCGCCGCCGTGGCGTTCAGGATCGACTGCCCCGCCTGCAGCGTGACGTTGCCGGCGGCGATCACCTGGCCCACGCGCAGGTTGGCGTCGGCCTGGTAGCTGGAGCCGGCCTGGGCCGTGCCCTTGGTATTGGCCAGCACCAGGTTCAGGTCGACGCCGCCCTGCTGCGCCACCCGCGCCACGCCGCCCGCCTCGACATAGAGCGCATGGCCCGCGCCCAGGTTGAGCTGCAGCGCCTTGGCGCCGTCGTACTGGTAGATGCCGTTGGCGTCGCGCGTGCCGCCCACGATGTCGCGGTTGGCGACCAGGCTGACCTGGCCCTGGCTTTCCAGCGTGCCCGCGTCGGTGCCGATGATGGAACCGCCCTGGGCGCTGACCGTGATGGTGATGCCCTTGGCGCCATGGATGTCGCCCAGGCGGATGCTGCCCTGGGGCGAGTCCAGGCCCACCGTGGTGTCGCTGTAGGCCGACACCACGCCGTCGACCGCCTGCACCGCCAGCGAGCGGGTCAGGTTGATGGTGAGATAGCGCGGATCGCGCATGTCGCCCACCAGCGCGCCCGTCTTCAGCTGCTGCGCGCTGGCGCCGTCCTGCGCCACGAATGGCACTTCGACGGCCTTCCAGACCGGGTCCAGGAAGCCGCTGCCGATGTCCACCACCTGCAGGCCGGCAGTCCGGGCCGCGGCGATGTTCGCCTGCAGCTGCGCCAGCTGTCCGCCGGTCGCGCCTTCCAGCATCCGGCTGTTGTAGACGAACACCTCGCGGCTGTTCTCGAACAGGCCGAAACGGTCGGCGAACAGGAATTGCAGTTCGGAGCCCGCCGCCAGCCTGGTGCCGCGTTGCAGCGCGGCATCGTTCGAGAACATCGGATTGACCGCCCGCCACAGGCTGGCGTCGGTGAAGTCCACATGGGCGCGGTCCAGCGAGACCGTGCCGGCGGGCCCGATGTAGCGGTACAGCGTGTGATAGACGCCCGCCAGGTTGGCGGCATTGGCGCGCGACAGGATGGCCTTGTCGGCCTCCGGCAGCGCGTCGAAGATGTTGGCGCGCTGGTCGCCGCTGATCGTGCTCAGGTCGGGCAGTTTCAGCGTGTATTCGCCCAGCCGCGCGCCGATCGAGCCCTGGCCCGAGGTGCGCAGCGTGATGCCCTGCCCCGCCTTCACGTTCAGGAAGCGATCCGCCGGCGGCACGCCTTCGGACTGGCTGTCGATGTCGAAGACCTTTTCGTTGATGGTGGCCGACACCGGATACAGCAGGTTGTTCTCGATATTGCGCAGCGTCGCCGCCGAGAAATAGAAGAAATACCCCGTCTGGTAGCTGCTGCCGTACAACGCGATCTCGTCGGCCGTCTGCGCCGGCGCGTCGGTCTTCTGCACATAGTTGCGCACATAGGCCTGCGCGCCCGCCAGGTCGGCTGCCTTGAAGTCCACCGTGACGGCCTTTCCCATGCCGGGATACAGGGCCAGCAGCGCATCGTTCTGGCCCGCGCCGGTCTGGTAGAGCATGGCGTCGGCCAGCGTGGCCGCCAGGCGGATGCTGCCATCGGCGCCGACGATGGCGTAGTAGGCCGTGTCGGCCCGCAGTCCGCCGACCGCGTCGCGGAAGTAGATCTCGTCGCCGGTCGCCAGCGCGCGCAGGCCGCCCTTGCCGTCGTCCACGATGAACATGTTGGCGAGCTTGAAGCTGCCGTCGGCCAGCCCCGTCAGCGCCGACGACGCGCCCACGGCCGAGCTCAGGCGCTCGCGCCAGTAGTTGTGATACTCGGCCGTCTGCGCCAGTTCCTTGTTCACGGCGTAGTCATAGACCACCTGGTTGCGCACCGACTTCACCAGATCCTGGACGCCCGTCAGGTTCAGGCTGGACGGCAGGTGATTGGGGTCGTAGGCCTGGTTCTTGAACTGCTCGTGCAGCGCCTGCATCTGCGCGCTCAGGCCCGCCGGATCCGCCACGGCCTGGGCCTGGAACAGGTGCGTGCTGACCGTGAACGTGCCGCGCAGATTGGCCGCGGCGAATCCCGTCAGCAACTGCGGCATGATGCCGGCGTCGGTGAACAGCGACTTGATCAGGGCCTGCCCGTCCGGCGTCTGCTTGAGCTGCTCGAACTGCTGGTACAGCATGGCCTGTTCCTTGGACGCGAACAGGCGCACGCGGTTGCCGCCCTCGACCAGCACGTAGTAGGCCACGTTGTTCTGCAGGCTGATGGTCTTGCCGTCCTTGGCCAGCGCGTCGTTCAGGTAGACCCGGTCGTAGTTCTGCAGATTGCGGTAGCCGGTCACGTTGCCGGCGGCATCGAGCACCGGCACGATGTCGGTCTTGGTCAGGGTGATGACGTCGTCCGTGGCGACGGACGCGCCGCTGGCCGAAGCATCCAGCAGCCTGACCGAGATGGCGCCGGGCGTGGCGCCCACGGCCTTCAGGATCTGCTCCAGCGTCAGCGCCTCGCCGTTGGGCAGGAAGGCGTTGTCCGCCGTGTCGGCCAGCGTCACGACGCGGCCGTTCACGCTCTTGATGTAGTAGACCAGCGTCTGGCTGGATCCTGCGAAGCTCAGCTCCACGCGCTGGCCGCGCGTCAGCGCGTCGTTGCCGGCCAGCGTCAGCGAGGCCGCGCCCTTGGCGGCCAGCGACTGCTGCGCGAAGCCGGAGTCGACCAGCCGGATGCCCGCGTTGATGACCATGCCGCCCAGATCGATCGGCTTCTGGCTCCAGTTCGGATCATTGGTGTCGAGATTGCGGTAGGCATACAGCGCCTTGAGCTGCGATTCCTCGGCGTAGACATCGCCGGCGAACACGATCCGGCCCTTGAGCCAGGCGCTGTCCGGGCTCTGGGCAGTCAGCGGATTGCCGAACTCGTCCACCACGGACACGATCTTGAGCTTGCCGTTGTCATAGACGCCCAGCTGATGGCCCGTGCGCGTGGTGCCGTCGTTGGTCATGAACAGGTCCAGGCCGGTCAGCGAAATGTTCTGGCCGCTGGCGAGCAGGGACTTGATCGCGTTGAGCATCTGGATGCGCGCGCTATCGCTCAGGTTGGACGCGCTCAGGTCCCAGCTGAAGCCGTTGCCCAGGCTCACATAGTTGCCATACCTGGCCGCGCCGCCCGTCGTCGTCTCGGTGTACTGGTAGAAGGTCAGGTTCTGATTGCCCCACCAGCCCCAGGCCGAGCGGCTGTCCACCGCGAGCGAGCCCTGCATGAGCGCGGTCGCGCCCAGGCCGCGCCGGATCGCATAGGCGATCTCGCCCTTGTTGTCGCCCTTGCCCAGGCCCGTCAGGCCGAAGCTCAGTTCGGACGGCAACTGCTGGGCGATGACGGCGTCGCTGCCGTTGCGCACGTAGTAGTTCTTCAGCGTGACGGTATCGTCCAGCACCAGCGACAGATAGTTGTCCGGGTGGTAGATCCCCATGGACGTCGAGCCGTCCGCGCGCTTCAGGTCGAAGGACTGGATCCGGCGCGTGACCTCGACGCCGTCGATGGTCAGCTTGATCTCGCTACCCACCAGGCCGTTGGCCGGGTCGTTGAGCCAGGCAACGTATTCCTGCACCGACGAGACGTTGGCCGGAATCTGCCAGCCCAGGGCGGCCCCGGCCAGCGCGATGGTATTGCTGGTGACGCTGCGCTGGATCACCGAGCCGGCCTTGCCCAGCGCGGTGTTGGTCAGCAGGTCGTACAGCGAGCCCGGAGCGGTCGAGATCTTGGCCGAGGGATGGGCGGTGTTGTAGGCGTTGATCGCCGCGATGACCGCGTTCGTGATGTCGGTGTCGCCAGCCGGCGGGTTCGCGACCTGCGTCCCGTTGGCCGGCACCCCCGGCCGCGCGGCCTTGACGTTGTCGGCGTAGTTGTCGCCGCCATACTCGCCGCTGCCGCTGCCCAGCACCACGTTGAGCGACACATGGCCGTTGGTCGACGCGGAGATGCCCACATAGGGCGTCTTCAGCGTGATCAGCACCGTGTCGAAGTCCTGCGATCCCCAGTATCCGCCGCTCTTCATGACCGGCAGGATCTGGTCGATCAGCAGCTTCTGGCCGCCGATCTCCACATAGGTGTACTTGCGCAGCGCGGCCAGCACGTCCGCGCCATTGCCGCTGGCGGCCAGCTGGTTCAGCTGCGCCTGCGTGAACGTCATCTGCAGGACGCCGGACCCCAGGGTCGACGCCGGCAGCGTCGCCGGCAGGGTGAAGCGGATCGGCAGGTTGGCGTTGGACGTGTCGGTGGCGCCGGCCAGGCCATAGGCCGGGCCGAACAGCACGCCCTGGCTGCCGGCGGTATAGCCGAGCGAGGCCATCGACGCCGGCGCGGCAAACAGGCCGGTCGCCGAATCGTAGACCGAGAACTGGAAGCGGTAGTTCAGGCCGTCATTCGACACCGCGATCAGCTTGCCCAGGATTTCCTGGCGCGCATTGCCGTTCAGGCTGTTGTTGTACGCCAGGCGCACCAGGCGTCCGCCATCCACGGCTGCCTTCAGGATGGCCTCGTAGTCGCCGGCCTGCGCGAAGCTCACCGCCAGATAGCGTCCGTCGCCCTCCAGCTGGGTGCTCAGGAAGGTCCCGGCGCCGCCCAGCGTGATACTGGCCACCTGCAATGCCCGCACGCCCGACCAATAACCTTCGTACTGCGCGATCTGCGTGTTCAGGTCCGCCAGGATCTTGGCCGTGACCGTGGGATAGGCCTTCTCGGTCGCGGTGCGGGTATCGGCCTTCTCGCCGTCCAGCAGCGAGCCGCCGTTGAGCGTGATGTTCACGCTGCCCAGCTGCGAGTACACCGAGGCCTGCGGATTGACCCAGTTCACCGGCTTGACCAGCACCAGATCGGCGTTGGCCACGTTCTGCGCGATGTAAATGCTCTTGTCGGCGCCCGCCACGCCGCCGGCCAGTCCGGCCTGGGCCGCGAAGCCCTGGCGCGCATGGATGGACAGCGCCTTGGCGGCCGTGCCGATGGCGCCGTAGCCGGCGTTCAGCTCGACGCGGTTGCCCAGCACCACGGTGTCGTTGCCGGCCGAGGCGTGCGCGTAGATGCCGTTGAGCGCTTCGATGTAGACGGTCCCGGCCGACGAGGCCACCTTCTGCAGCATGGCGCGGGAGCTGGTGCCGCCCTCGGAAAAATAGGTCAGCCGGATATCGTTGC
Organism: Achromobacter sp. Marseille-Q0513; assembly: GCF_018195695.1. Taxonomy (NCBI): domain Bacteria; kingdom Pseudomonadati; phylum Pseudomonadota; class Betaproteobacteria; order Burkholderiales; family Alcaligenaceae; genus Achromobacter; species Achromobacter sp. Marseille-Q0513. The sequence continues at coordinate 46,265 of NZ_JAGTJY010000022.1, forward strand.
GTGCCTCGGCCCGGGTATAGCCCGCCGAACCCATGACGTTCAACTGGATGGAGCCGCCCAGCGCGTAGGCCTCGACATTCACCGAGGCGGTGCCCGGCTGGATCTGGCCATTGGGATCGCGCGCCAGGATGCCGACCTCGCCGCGAGTCGTGATGGACGTCGACTTCGACGACGACACGGCCTCGATGCGCACGGTCTTGCCATTGCCGACGATCACGTTGCCGCCCAGCGTCACGTCGCCGTTGCTGCGGATATAGACCGCGTTCGGCTGCGCGCTGGAGCCCAGGAACGTCAGGTTGATGTCCTGCGAGGCCGGCACGTAGAAGGTATAGAGCTCCTGCTGCTTCTTCTCGACCACCTGCGTCAGCGTGGTGGTCTTGGTGCGCAGCCAGCCGCCGCCGCTGGAATGCGGCCCGTCGTTGCGCACGATGACGCTGGTGTTGTACTTGCGATAGGTGACGACGAAGTTGGAACTTTCCAGCTGCTGGCCGCCCACCGTCACCAGGCTGAAACGCCCCTTGCCGGGGATGAAGATCGGCCCGTTCGGGTCCGCGCGCAGCTCCTGCTTGCCGCTGCCCTCCACGTAGTTCGGCAGGACCACATCGTTCAGCTTGCCGCTAGCCGCGAGCTGGTCCCGCAGCACGCCAGGCACGGAAGATTCGCTGGTGTAGGCCACCACGGTCGACACCAGCACCGGGCGCGACTGCGCATAGGTGACGTAGGGGCCCTTCTTGGTGGTGTTCTTGTTGGTCAGCCAGCCCAGCGGATCGACGCCGTCGCCGATCAGGTTGAGCTGCTTGGTGACGTAGGTGGTGGTGGTCGTTTCGCTGGATTCCCAGCCCATGACCCAGACCATCACCTGGCCTGGCGCCGGCTTGTAGGTCGTGGTCAGCTGGCTGCCCAGGTTCCCCACCACGGCGCTGGAGCCGGCCGTGTTGCCCGGGCCGCTGCCGCTGTCGTAGACCCAGACCCAGCCCGGCTGCCCCACGCCGGCGTTCGTCACCTCGACGAACTTGTTCCAGACCGTGTGCACCACCTGGTCCGCGCCATTGAGCTCGTACAGGTCGCGCTGGCCGCGCGCGGTGTCGATGATCTCGATGCGGCCCTTGCGGTAGGTGCTGACGTCGATGTCGCCGGTCACCAGCGCAAAGGTGGTCTGATTGTCGATGTGCACCGAGGCATAACCATTGGCGACGATCAGATTGCCGTTGCCCACGGAAATGATCTGGCCCGTCAGCGTGATGCTGCCTCCGGCCAGGCGGATCGGATCCAGGATGATGGTCTGCGTGGCGTAGTCGAAGCGGCCGGTGATCGCGCCGAAGCGATTCATCGATCCGTCGGCGCTGTACGACACGCCGCTGCCGGCGTAGCCGTTGTTGTCCTGCAGCGACTTGTTCTTATCGCCGCGGAAGGACGAATCGATGCGGATATAGGCGTCCGTCACCCCGCTCTGGATCTTGCCGTCGATGTTCAGCGTCAGGGCCGAGATATTGACCGCGCCCAGCGCGAAGATGCGCGAGTCGGTGGCCGCCTTGTCTTTAGTCAGGTATTGGGCATAGGACGTGAGATTCTTGTAGCCCCATTTCAGCAGCACATCCGAGGCTGTTTCGCTGGCGCCGGTGCTCGAGGCATTGTTCTTGAAGTAGTCGACGATGAACTTCCAGCTGTTCTCCAGCACCGTGGGATCGGCGCCGGTATTGAACCAGCCGTCGCTCTGCAGGCTGAAGTTGCCCTTGGCCTGGATGTCCAGGCTCAGCGCCGAGATCGTGCCGGTGACGTTGATGCTGCCCAGCGTGTTGACCACCGAGACCTTGCCCAGCGGATTGACCACCGCGCCCAGCAGGTTCAGGTCCACCGGCGCGCTGCCCACCAGCGCCATCATCTCCGCGTCCAGCGCGCCGCCGAACGGATCGGCGGCCCAGCCGTTCTTCAGCTGCAATACGCGCACTTCCGCCACGTCGGAACCGGTCGCGCCCTTGACCGACGCGTCGTTGATGTACAGATGGCCGGACTTGAAGATCTTCATCTCGCCATCGGAGCCCGGGCGGATGATGGTGCCGTCCATCACGACGGCATCGTTCACGTTCATCAGCATCGGCGAATCGTTGACGATGTTGATCTGCGTGTTGGCGCGCGCGTCGATGCCGCCCGTCTTCACCCCGCTGGTATCGGCCGCGCTCACATAGACCGAGCCGCCGGACGCGTACAGGTTGGGGATATCGACGTAGAAGGTATAGAACGAATCCAGGTAGCGACCCTTGCTGTCCGTCAGCTGCAGGCTCTTGAGCTGCTGCTGCAGCGCCGCGATGTTGGCCTGGTAGCGCGCCACCGCCTGCGGGTCGGAGGCGTGCTCGGACTGCATCTTGGTCAGCGTGCGGATCTGTTGGCTGATGATGTTCTGCTGGCTGGCGTAGCGCAGCACGGGCTGGCCCAGGTCCACCGTCTTCAGCACGTAGTAGATGCTGCCCACCTTGTCGGCCGCGAAGCTGCCGAAGTCCCAGTCCAGCGCGCCGTCCTTGTCGTCCTGCGTCAGCGAGGGCGGGTTCTTCTTCCAGTAGCTGTTGCCGTAGTTTTCCGTGGCCAGGTTCAGGTTGCGGCTGTCCAGGCTGTCGTAGTAGTAATAGTCGTTGCCCTTCTTGATGACCATCCCGGTCGTGACGTTGACCTCGATGTCCTGCGCGCGGAACGCCGTCAGCTCATAGCGCACGTCGATGTTGACCGTGCCGCCGGCGCCGTTCAGGCTGGTCGAGTTGGCGCCCAGCAGCTTTTCCAGGATGGCCTTGACGGCGGGCGAGTTCGGGTCGAACGAGACCGTCGGGTTGGCCTGCGTGGGCAGGACCAGCACGCCCGCCTGGGCCAGGGCCTTGAGCAGCTCGGCCGGGATCACGAACACGTTCGCCGCGTTGTTCACGCCGGCGATGATGCGCGTGGCCGACGAGGTCGCGACCTTGCTCGATGCCTTGTCGACCACGCCGGCGGCCAGCTTGACCGTCGGGTTCAGGTTCAGGCCGATCACCTGCACCGAGCCGTTCACCTTGGCCTGGTCCAGCATCGACGGGTTGGTTTCCAGGCGCACGTTGCGCTGCGCCTTGATCAGCGAGCCGTTGGCCGCCACGCCGTCGATCAGGATGGTGTTGATCTGGCGCGCCTTGGCGCCGCTGTTGACCAGCGGGATCTGCGCCACGCCCACCATCGTGAACGAGACGTTGTCGTTGGCCAGCAGATAGCCCGTGGACAGCGGATCCGAGACCTTGCTGTTGCCGGCCAGCGCCAGGATGTTGTCGCCCTCGATCGACGAATTGTCGATCTGGATGCTGTTGCGCACGGTCAGGTCGTTGTTGCTGTCGGTCTTGCTGGCGCTGGACACCGACACGATCAGCATGTCGCTGATCGTCGTGGTCACGCCGCGCGTGTTGGCCGCCAGCGTCACGTCGCCGAAGGTGTTGCGCACGAAGGCGCCGTTGATCTTGACCTGGGCCAGCGCGCCGTCGGTGCTCAGGTGGTTGGTCGACAGCGTGACGGTGAATCCCGCCACGCCGGTGATCTTGTTGCGCTGGGTGTAGATGATGTCGTTGGTCGCCACCATGTCCAGCATGCCCGGGGTGCCGTAGTTCCCCCTGGCCTGCACCACCGTCGCGCCGGCCGTGTCGATGGTGTCGCCGGCCGCGCGCGCGCCGCTCACGTCGATGACGGACTGCGGGCGGATCTTGACGTCGTGCTTGCTGACGTCGGCGCCCACCAGCTTGACCGAATAGGCGTTGAGCGCGGATTCGCCGCGCACGGTGTTGCTGGCGCGGATGTCGACCTTATTGCCGATGACCCGCGCCCCGCCGCTGATGCCGACATAGGACGAGCCGCCGATGTCGGCCTCGATCTTGCCCTGCCGGCCCGCCACCAGGGCGATGGTGCCGGCGTCCATGCTGACGCTGACCGACTGCGCCTGGCTGGCCGAGATATTCAGCAACGTGCCGTCGACCTGCGCGCGATTGGAGATTTCCACGCGCGCATCCAGGCTGGTCGTCAACTTGGCGCTGTCCACCGAGATGGTGAGGCCGCCCACTTCCAGCGAGCGCGCCTCGGCCAGCAGGCCGGCCTCGCCGTTGCGGTCGGTCGTCGCCTTGGCCGTGACGCCGATCACGTCGCCGCGCAGGCTGGCGTTGTCGACCACGGCCTTGAGCGAGCCCTGCAGCACGGTCTCGGCGCTCATCACGCCGACACCGATCACGCCGCCGGTGATCGCCTTGGAATAGGCCTTGCCATAGTACGTGCCTTGCGCGTTGACGCTGACCAGGCCGGGCGTCCTGCCGGACGCCGTGGTCACGCCCACGCCGTTCAGCACGGCGCCGTTGCGCGCCTCGGCCAGCGTGGTCGCGCCGATATCCACCTTCGCCTTGTTGACGTTCACGGCCAGGCCCGTCGTGGCGGCCACGCCGGCGGTCTGGGTGCGGCTGAAGTCCACCGCCACCAGCGCGTCCACGCTGACGCTCGGCGCCGACACCTGCGCCTCGGACACCGAGGCCGTGGTCGTGTCGCGGGAGATGTTCTCCGCGATGCCCACGCCCACCGCCGCGCCGATCACGCCCACGGCCACGCTGACCTGGGTCAGGTCGATTTCCGCCAGCACATTGGTGTCGGCTTTCACGGCCAGCGCGCCCAGGGCGCCAACCTTGCCATTGCCGGTGATGCGGGCGCTGACGTTGTTGCGCGTGTTGTTGGTCACGCGCACGCCGGCGCCCGCGCCGGCCACGCCGGCGCTGGCCGCGACCGAGGCCGTCACCGCCTCCAGGTTCTTGAACTGCGTCTTCTCCAGCGCCAGCACGGACAGATTGTCGTAGGCGCCGACCTCCTTGCCGCCGGCCGTGCCGATATAGGCCGACACGGTGTTTTCCGCCGTGGTGTCGACCAGCGACACCACCAGCGACACGCTGGCGCCGGGCGCCAGGCCCAGCGACGCCGCCACGCCATAGGCAGCCGAGCGTTCGATGATGCTGTCGTCCTTGGCCCGCACCGTCAGCGAGCCGCGCTCGCCGTCGATGCCGACGGTGATCGTCGAGCCGTCTATGTAGGCCGAGGTGTTGCTGGCATAGCGGTTGCTGACCTGCACGCCCGAGCCGGCCACCGCCACGCCCGCGCCGACCACGGCCAGCGCGCCGGCGAAGTTGACGCTGTTCAGGGTCTCGCTGGACGTCGCCAGCACATCGAGATTGCCCTTGGCCACGGTGACGGTGCTGTTGGCGATATAGGCCTGCGCGCCGTTGGTGCGCGTCACGCCGTCACCCGAATGGGTGCCGAAGGTATTGCTGGCGATGGACACGCCCATGCTGGCGCCCAGGCCGGCGCCGGTGACGCTGGCCGCCACCGCGCCGGTCACGGCGGTAATGGTCGACGTATTCTCGGCCGTGACCGACACGCCCGTGCCGGCCGTCACGGTCGAGCCCGTGAGGCGGCTGCCCGTCTCGTTCGCCCCCCCCTGGGAGCTGCCGGCGCCCGCGCCGGAAACCGCCACGCCCGTCAGCGCGACCGCCGCCGAGGCCGCCACGGAGACACTGTCCACCGTGGCCGTTTCCTTGGCCGTGACCGATACGCCGTCGGACACCGTGATCGTGGCGCCGCTGACGCGCGCCTGCACGCTGGCCGCCGCCACGTTCTTGACGTCGGTGGCGCCCACCGACACCGAACCGCCCTGCATGGAGAAGGCCAGCGAGGCGCCGACGGCCTTGGCCTTCAGGGTGCTGCCGTCCTGCGCCGCCACGCTCAGGCGCGCCATCTGCGCGCCCGTGCCGGTCACCGACAACACACTGTTGTCGACATAGGCCTCGACGGTCCCCAGGGTCTTGTTGCCGGCCACGGCCGCGCCCACCGACAGGGCCAGGCCGGAACCGGTGCCCGCCGCGCTGGCGCCGACCGCCGTCGCCTCCAGCGTCGAGGTATTGGTCGCCTTGACCGTCAGGCTCTCGGCCGCGCGCACGGCGGCGTCGACCTGGGTCAGGCCGTCCACATAGGCACGGGTGATCGCCTTGCTCGTGTTGAAGGCCGCCGCGCCGGCGCCGGCCAGCGCCACGCCGCCCATGGCCACCGCCACCGCGCCGGCCCCGACCTTGGCTTCCAGCCGCTGCACGCTGTCGGCCGTGACCGACACCGCGCCCAGGTTGGACAGCTTGCTGCCGGTCAGTCCGGCGCGCGCGCCGGCCGTTTCCGTGATGCTGTTCTCGGCCAGCGCCGAGCCGATGGCCAGCGAGGCGCCGGCCGCCGTGAAGCCCACGCTGGCGACCACCACGGTCGCCTTGATGGTGCCGCTCATGTCGGCATCGATATTCAAGGCATTGCCGGCATTGCCGTCGATGCGCGAGCCGTTGACCAGCGCCGTCGCCGACGAGCCGATCAGGTTGCGCGCATTGGCGCCGCCGCCCGCGAGCGAGACGCCGCCCAGGCCCGCGCCCACGCTCACCGACACCGCGACCGACACGGTCGTGATGGCGGCCTGGCTGTCGGCCTTGACCGTGATCGCCGGCGCGCCGGCGATCCGCACGCCGTCCATGGTCGCCAGCGTGGTGTTGGCGATCTCGTTCTGCGCCAGCGAGGCGGCCACCGACAAGGCGGCGGTCGCGCCCAGCGACACGGCCACGGCGATCGCCACCGCGGCGATGGTGCTGTTGATCTCGGCCTGGTCCAGCGCCCTGACGGTCACGCTGCCCGCCTCGAAGCGGTTCTGCTGGTTCTGGTCGCTGATGCGCGCCGTGATGCCAGTCTGGACTTGTTGACCGCGCGCGCGCCGGCGCCGGCGCCGGAGACGGCCAGGCTGGCGCCGTCGACGACGGGCGGCGCATAGGCCACCGACACCGCCACCGCGCCAGCCACCACGACCGCGTCGATGCTCTGCTTGCGGTCCACGTCGCCGTTGGCCTTGAACGAGACGTTGCGCGCGTCCACGCTGACCGCGCCC
>NZ_JAGTJY010000230.1:0-8362 GCF_018195695.1 Achromobacter sp. Marseille-Q0513
GAACAGGGCCGCCGCAGTCTTGCGGGTCTTCATATTGTCTCCTCTGGCATGCAGCGTGCGGACGGCGCGGAGGTTCCGCATCCCGTCTCGTTCTTCTTTCTAGTACTTGGGAATTATTGGAAAGCTGCGGGTGGGATGAGGGCTGGTGGGCGGATGAGGCTCCTTGGAAAAAAGGCGCCGGCCGGGCGGGCCGGCGCCATCATGGCGGCGCGGGTCAGAGCGCCTTGTAGGTTTCGCGCAGCACGTTCTTCTGCACCTTGCCCATGGCGTTGCGCGGCAGTTCGTCGACCACGTGCAGGCGCTTGGGCACCTTGAAGTTGGCGATGCGCGCCTTCAGCTCGGCCTGCATGGCGTCGGCGTCCAGCGCCGCGCCCGCCTTGGGCACGACCACCGCGACCACGGCCTCGCCGAAGTCCGCGTGCGGCACGCCGATGACCGCGGATTCGGCCACGCCGGGCATGTCGTCGATCAGCGTCTCGATCTCTTTCGGATAGACGTTGAAGCCGCCGGAGATGATCAGGTCCTTGCTGCGTCCCACGATGGACAGGTAGTCGGCCGGCACGTCACGCCCGGCCGATTCGCCGCCCCAGCGACCCACGTCGCCGGTCTTGAACCAGCCATCGGCGGTGAATTCCTCGCGCGTCTTTTCCGGCATGCGCCAGTAGCCCGAGAACACATTGGGGCCGCGCACCTGCACGTTGCCGATCTCGCCCGGCGCCAGCGCCAGGCCGGCGTCGTCCACCACCCGCACCTGCACGTCCGGCAGCGCCCGTCCGACCGTGCCGGCCAGGCGCTCGCCCTCGCCAGGCGCGTAGGGGTTGGAGGTCAGCATGACCGTTTCGCTCATGCCGTAGCGCTCCAGGATCGCGTGGCCGCTGCGCTGCTTGAAATCGGCGAAGGTCTCGGCCAGCAGCGGCGCGGAGCCGGAGATGAAGAGGCGCATCTTGGCGCAGACCTTGCGGTCGAAGCGCGCATCGGCCAGCAGGCGCACGTAGTAGGTCGGCACGCCCATCATCACCGTGCTGCGCGGCAGATAGCGCAGCGCCTGCTCGATGTCGAGCTTGGGCAGCCAGATCATGCGCGCGCCGGCCAGCAGCGCGCCGTGCGAGGCCACGAACAGGCCGTGCACATGGAAAATGGGCAGCATGTGCAGCAGCACATCGTCAGCGCGCCAGCCCCAGTACTGGTGCAGCACGCGCGCGTTGGACGCGAGGTTGCCGTGCGACAGCATGGCGCCCTTGCTGCGGCCGGTGGTGCCGGACGTATACAGGATGGCGGCCAGGTCATCTTCCCGCCGAGCCACGGTCTCGAAACGCTGCGACAGGCCGCCGGCCGCGTCCAGCAGCGTGCCGCTGCGGTCCTCGTCCAGCGTGTAGACATGGGCGCAGCCGGCCTTGTCGGCGGCGCGCTGGACCCACTCGCGGTTCTTGCTGGAACACACCACCACGGCGGGCTCGGCGTTTTCCAGGAAATACTCGATCTCGGCCTCGCGGTAGGCGGTGTTCAGCGGCAGGTAGACCAGGCCCGCGCGCAGCGTGGCCAGGTACAGCAGCAGCGCTTCGGGCGACTTCTCTGCCTGCACCGCCACGCGCGCGCCTTCGGGCAGCCGGAGCGAGGCCAGCAGGTTGGCCATGCAGGCCGTGGCGCGGTCGATATCGTCCCAGGTGTATTGCAGGTCGGGCGTCTCCAGCGCGACCTTGCTGCGATCGGCGGGGAAGCCGCCTTGCAGGACAGCGTACAGATTGGCGTTGCTCACCTTGTCTAGTCTCCGGTAAAGGTGGGGTCCTCGCCGGCCAGGAAGGCGCGCACGCCTTCCTTGTGGTCGCGGCTCTCGGCGTAGGAAAAATAATCGCGGTATTCGTCTTCGCTCAGCGGGCCGCCTTCGGCCAGCCTGCGCGACAGGCGCTTGTTGATGCGGGCGGCCAGCGGCGCGCCCTGGGCGATGCGCTCGGCGCTGCGACGGGCCTCCGTCGCCACCTGGGCGTCGTCGACCACGCGGGTCAGCAGTCCCATGCCGCGCGCTTCCTCGGCGCCGAACACGCGGCCTTCCAGCAAAATGGCCAGCGCGGCCGCGCGGCCCGCCAGCGCGATCAGGCCGCGCATCTCGTCGGGCGCCATCGGAAAACCCAGGCGGTTGATCGGCGCGCCAAAACGCGCGGATGCGCCGGCGATGCGCAGGTCGCACTGGCTGGCGATCTCCAGCCCGCCGCCCACGCACACGCCTTCGATCTGCGCCACGACCGGATGCGGGCAGGCGGCCACGGCCGCCAGCGCCGGCGCCAGCACCTCGCGGTGATAACGCTGCACGCCGGCCATGTCGGCGCGCTCGGCGGGGAACTCGCGGATGTCGGCGCCGGCGGCGAAGTTGCCGCCCTCGCCGCGCACGATCACGCAGCGCAACGTCATGTCGGCCGCCAGCTGTTCGAACACCGCGCGCAGCTCGCCCCACATGCCCACGGTGATGGCGTTGAGCCGCCCCGGATGGGACAGCGTGACCCAGGCCAGAGGCCCGTCGATTTCCAGCCGCACGCGGCCGCCCTGCCCTGCGCTCATGTCCGTCCGCCCCTCATGTCCGCTCCGTCCTGGAGCTTGCCTCTTGTTCTTGCACGGTCGTGCTTGCCTGGTCGCCCCGGCGTCGCCGCTGTCGCCGCGTCGGCGCTCAGCCCGCGCGGCTGACGCCCCGGCTGACCTGCGGCTTGCCCTCGCCCAGCCGCGCCAGGTTGTCATCCAGCTCGTCCAACTCGTACAGGTAGTTCACCATCAGCCCGCAGGACTGCTTCAGGCCCTTGGCCGAGGTGTCCGCGGCCCAGTTCAGGCGCTCGATGCGGGCGCCGTTGCCCAGGTGGAAACGCGCCACCGCGTCCAGCGGCGCGCCGTTCTTCATGGATTGCAGGTAGTGCGCCGCCAGCCGGAAGCCGGCGCGCCGCAGCGCCTCCGGCGCCTTGCCCGCGGCCGCGCGCGACAGGTGCGCGACCCAGCGCTGGCCGTCGTGGCCGCCGTCGCGCTCGCGTCCCTTGCCGTCGCGCACGATGCCCTGCACCGACTTGGCGTCCAGCTTGCCGAGCCAGTCCGAGAAGCCGGGGATCGGCGACAGCGTGGCGAAGGACTTGAGCTTGGGCAGTTCCTGCAGCAGCTGCTCGACCACGCGCTTGAGCAGGAAATTGCCGAAGCTGATGCCTTTCAGGCCGGGCTGCGTATTGGAGATGGAATAGAAGATCGCCCAGCGCGCCTTGTCCAGGTCCTGCGGCGGCGCGGAGCTGTCCAGCAGCGCCTGCACATTGCCGGCCATCTGTCCGGCGAAGGCCACCTCGACGAAGATCAGCGGCACGCCCGGCATCTGCGGATGGAAATAGGCATAGCAACGGCGGTCAGGCGCGACGCGGTGGCGCAGGTCGTCCCACGAGGTGATCTCGTGGACGGCTTCGTAGAGGATCAGTTTTTCCAGCAGCGAGGCGGGCGAGTCCCAGGTCAGCGGACGCAGTTCCAGCAGGCCCACGTCGAACCAGGCCGACAGCAGCCCTTCCAGCTCCTTGTCCAGCCCCTGCAGGCCCGCCACCTGCTTGCGCCAGCGCAGCATGTCGGCGCGCAGGTCCACCAGGAAGCGCAGGCCCTGCGACTGGGCGTTCAGGCGCTTGAAGAAGCGCACGCCCTCGCCGCCATCGCCGGCATAGGTGGCGCGCACCTGGGCCAGCGCCGACAGCATCAGGCGGCGCTCCTTGCCGGCCGCGGCGGCATAGAGCTCGATCCAGCGCCGCGCCAGCTTGTTGGCCGCCACGTCGGTGAGCCGCGCCTCGAACAGGCGGCGGACTTCGGCTTCGCTGGGCAGGCGGCCGCGCTCCCACAGGCGCCCCAGGCGCGCGATCAGGCCATCGGCGGCGTCATTGGCGGCCTCTTCGTGCAATCCGGTGTCGGACTCAGGCGTGCGCGCGACGCGCGCGAGCGATTCGGGTGCGGACATGGGCAGGTTCCTCCATGACGATGGGACCGGACGGATCGGAGGCGCCGGCGGTCTCGGCCAGCGCCAGGGCGCGCAGCACTTCCAGCTGGCGCATCAAATGATTGCGGGCAAGGGCCTCGGCGCCCTGGGCATCGCGCGCCTTGAGCGCCGCGTAGATGGCCAGGTGCTCGGCGCAGGATTCCTCGATGCGGCCCGGCCAGGACAGGCTGCGATGGCGCGACAGGCTCAGCACCTTGCGCAGCTGACCCACCATGTCGACCAGCCATTGATTGCCGGCCAGGGCCTGCACGGCTTCGTGGATCAGGTAGTTGGTGTGGTAGTACTCGTCGATGCGGCCGGCCTTGGCATGGCCGGCCAGGTCATCGTGCAAGGGCTGCAGCGCGGCCAGCTCGGCATCGTCGGCCTTGCGCGCGGCCTCGAAGGCGCAGCGCCCTTCCAGCATGGCCATGAGCGGGAAGATGTCTTCCAGGTCCTGCGCCGACAGTTCGTTGACGAAGCAGCCCCGGCGCGGCTCCAGCCGCACCAGCCCTTCGGTGGCCAGCACCTTGAGGGCCTCGCGCAGCGGCGTGCGGGAAATGCCCATTTCGCCGGCCAGCCGAAGCTCGTCGATCCATTCGCCGTTGCGCAGGGCGCGTACGCGGATCATGTCGCGCAGGCGATCCGCGACTTCCAGGTACAGGGCTTGCCGGACGATGGGAGCGGTCATGGTCGGACGGCCTAGACTGCGCCGTAATTCATAATTATGAACACGGACATAGTAGACCCCGGCGCGGGGCCGGTAAAGCCCCGCCCGCCCCCGGGACTACCCTGAATGAACGGAAACGATGCGTCCTCGCGGCCTGGCCCGAGGCGCGCGCCGCCCCGGCCAGACCAGGGCCGGCAGGATGCCGACTCGGACGCGTCCTACAGGTGCAGGACCCCGTCCACGGCGTGCGCCGTCAACGCCCGCGCCCAGCGACGCGCCGGCAGGCCGTAGCGCGCCTCGACGATGGCCGCGCGGCCCAGCAGCTCGGCCGGGGTGACGGCCAGGCGCGGCCCCGAGAAGGCCAGCACGATCTGGTTGCCCGCGTCGATCTCGGGCAGCAGTATCACGCGGTCGTCGAAGGCCTTGGACAGGTTGTCGATATTCTTGCCGAAGCTCTCGTGGCGACCGAACAGGTTGACCGCCAGCACGCCGACCTCGCCCAGCACACGCCGGCAATCGCGGTAGAACTTGACGCTGTCGCGCACCGGCCCCTGGGCCTGGGCGTCGTACAGGTCCACCATCAGCACCGGGCAGCGCCCGGCGTTCAGCGGATCGGCCACCCAGGCGCCGGCGTCGGCATGTTCGACCTGCAACCGGTTCTGGCCGGGCAGGCGGAAGAACATGTGGCCGGCGGCGGTGACGGCCGGGTTCCATTCCACCGCCAGCAGCGGGCTGCGCGTGTGCTTGGCGCAGAAGCGCGCCAGCGAGCCGGCGCCCAGGCCCAGCATGCCGATGGCCTCTTCCTTGGGCGGTTCCAGGAACAGCAGCCAGGCCATCATCTGGCCGGTGTATTCCAGCACCAGCTCGGCCGGGCTCTTGACGCGCATGGCGCCCTGCACCCATTCGGTATTGAAGTGAAGGTAGCGCACGCCGTCCGATTCGGAAAGCGTGGGCTGGTCGAATTCTGAGGGAGAAGAAGATCTGCGCATGGGCGCGATTGTAGGGGAAGGCCCACCCCCGAAGCGCTGCGCGCTCCCCCCTCTAGGGGGCATGCCTACGGACCGGCGGAGCCGGATCCGTGGCATCCCGATGAGGGGCACCCGTTTTCATGGGGTGCACTGCGTCCGTCGGACACGTCCGTTTGTTGGCGGGCGCGTCCGTTCAACGGTTGGTGCGCCGTGGGGGGCTCAGATGCGCTCGAAGATCGCGGCGATGCCCTGGCCGCCGCCGATGCACATGGTCACCAGCGCGTAGCGGCCGCCCACGCGTTGCAGTTCGTGCAGCGCCTTGACGGTGATGATGGCGCCGGTGGCGCCGATGGGGTGGCCCAGGCCGATGCCGCTGCCGTTGGGGTTGACCTTGGCCGGGTCCAGCTTCAGCTCGCGCGACACGGCGCAGGCCTGGGCGGCGAAGGCCTCGTTGGCCTCGATCACGTCCAGCTGGTCCACCGTCAGGCCGGCGCGCTTGAGCGCGGCCTGCGTGGCCGGCACGGGGCCGATGCCCATGATGTTGGGATCGACGCCGGCATGAGCGTAGGCCACCAGCCGGGCCAGCGGCTTGACGCCGCGCTTGGCGGCGACCGAGGCGTTCATCAGGATGACCGCGCCGGCGCCGTCGTTCAGGCCCGAGGCGTTGCCGGCCGTGACGGTGCCGTTTTCCTTCTGGAACACCGGCTTCAGGCCGGCCAGGCTGTCGGCCGTGACGTCGCGGCGCACGTGCTCGTCGGTGTCGAAGACGATGTCGCCCTTGCGCGACTTCAGCGTCACCGGCACGATCTGGTCGCGGAAATGGCCGGCCTCGATGGCGGCGGCCGCGCGACGGTGCGATTCGGCGGCCAGCGCGTCCTGGTCCTGGCGGCTGATGCCGAACTTGGCCGCCACGTTCTCGGCGGTGACGCCCATGTGCATGCGGCCGAAGGGATCGGACAGCGCGCCGGTCATCATGTCCAGCATGACGCTGTCGCCCATGCGCGCGCCCCAGCGCTGCGCCGGCGCGATGTACGGCGCGCGGCTCATGCTCTCGGCGCCGGCGCCCACCGCGATCTCGGCGTCGCCCAGCATGATGGTCTGCGCCGCCGAGACGATGGCCTGCAGGCCCGAGCCGCACAGGCGGTTGACGTTGAAGGCCGGGGTTTCCTTGGCGATGCCGGCGTTGATGGCGGCCACGCGCGACAGGTACATGTCGCGCGGCTCGGTATTGATGACGTGGCCCACGGCCACATGGCCGACTTCGTCGCCCTTGACCGCCGCGCGCTCCAGCGCGGCCTTGATGACGGTGGCGCCCAGGTCGCAGGGCGGCACGTCCTTGAGCGCGCCGCCGAAATCGCCGATGGCGGTGCGGACGGCGGACGCGACGATGACTTCATTCATGGTGATTCCTCCTGGTTGTTCCGGCCATCATACCCGCGCGGCCGGCCCCCTCGCCTGCGTTCCCTCAAGGGTCCGGACGGCCGATATTGGTTCCCTATCGGCGATCAAGAAAAAAATATTGGACAGTGCCCGCGCCGCTCGCGGATAGTGGCCAGCGGCGCGCCGGCCCCGGCGCCCGACAGACCGGACCCGCCCATGATCGATACGCTGGAACTGACCGCCATTCCCCCACAGGACGAAGCGCTGCGCGCCGAGGTGCGCGCCTTTCTGGCCGAGGCGCTGGACGGACTCGAACCCGACGAACGCGCCCGCTCCTGGATGGGCCACGACGCCGGCTTCAGCCGCCAGCTGGCCGAGCGCGGCTGGCTGGGCCTGACCCTGCCGCGCGAATACGGCGGCGCCGAACGCGGCCACTTCGCGCGCTTCGTCCTGTCCGAGGAACTGCTGGGCGCGGGCGCGCCGGTGTCGGCGCACTGGATCGCCGACCGCCAGAGCGCCCCGCTGATCCTGAAGCTCGGCACGCCGCAGCAGAAAGCCTGCTACCTGCCCCGCATCTGCCGCGCCGAGGCGTTCTTCTGCATCGGCATGAGCGAGCCCGGCTCCGGTTCGGACCTGGCCAGCATCCGCACGCGCGCCGAACCCACCGCGCAAGGCTGGCGCCTGAACGGCAGCAAGGTCTGGACCACCAACGCGCACCGCTCGCACTACATGATCGCGCTGGCGCGCACCTCGGGCGCGCCGGAAGACCGCCACCAGGGCCTGTCGCAGCTGATCGTCGACCTGTCGCTGCCGGGCGTGTCGATCCGGCCCATCAAGGACCTGGCAGGCGACGCGCATTTCTCGGAAGTGTTCTTCGACAACGTCGAGCTGGCGCCGGACGCCCTCATCGGCGCGGAAGGCGCGGGCTGGGCCCAGGTCAACGCCGAGCTGGCGTTCGAGCGCAGCGGGCCGGAACGCCTGTATTCCAGCATCGCGCTGCTGCAATGCTGGCTCGCGCACTGCCGCGCCGACGGCGCCACCGACGCCGCCGACCGCGCGCTGCTCGGCAGCATCCTGTCGCAGATGGCGGTGCTGCGCGCCATGTCGCTGGCGGTGGCGGGCAAGCTGGCCGCGGGCCAGAGCCCGGCCATCGAGGCCGCGCTGGTGAAGGACCTGGGCACCGAGCTGGAGCAGGACATTCCCCGCCTGATCGCCGACGCGCTGGGCCGCCGGCCCGACCGGCCGCCGCCCCTGCCGCTGCTGCGCACACTGGCCTACCTGGAACAGGTCGGCCCCACCTTCTCGCTGCGCGGCGGCACGCGCGAAATCCTGCGCGGCATCATCGCGCGCGGCCTCGGCCTGAGATAGGAG
>NZ_JAGTJY010000231.1:0-8343 GCF_018195695.1 Achromobacter sp. Marseille-Q0513
GCGTATTCGGGCCCCGCGACCACGACGAAATCGGCATGGCCCTCGCGCGCCAGCTTCCAGGCGCAGGACAGGCCGGCGACGCCGGAACCCAGGATGGCCACGCCGCAGGCGCGCGCGTCCGTGGGCTCGGGCAGCGCGGCGCCGTCGCGCAGCGCATGGCCGGCCTGCATGCCGGGATAGCGGACCTGGGCCGGCGTTTCAACGATGCGCGCGCGCAGGTAGCCGGCGCCGCCGGCGACGGCGGCCGCGGCGGTCGCGCCCAGCAGGAACGCGCGGCGCTGCATCAGCGGATGACCTTGCGCCAGTCTTCGTCGAAGTAGCGCACGAGGGACTGTTCGTTCAGGCGGTTCGGCGGCATGGCCAGCGCGGGCATGTCGGCGGGGAAGTGGAACAGCTCGCGCAGCGTGGCCGGGTCCAGGTAGCGCGCGGGCACGGTGACCTTTTCCGGGGGCGTGTAGTCGCGGCGCTTGCCGGCCAGGATGAAGCCCCAGTCGCCGAAGGACGGCACGTAGGCATGGTAGGGCCAGGTGTGCAGGCCGGCTTCCTTGAGCGTGGCGTCCACGCTCCAGAACGAGCGCGGCGCGAAGTACGGCGAGGTGGACTGGATCACCATGTAGCCGTTCTCGGCCAGGTGGCGCGCCATCAGATGGTAGACCGGCACCGAGTACAGCCGGCCCAGGCCGAAGTTGGACGGGTCGGGGAAGTCGACCACGATGTAGTCGTAGACCTCGGCATGGCTTTCCAGCCAGCGGCCGGCGTCGTCGTTGATGACGGTGACGCGCGGATCCTTGAGCGCGCCCTGGTTCAGCTTGACCAGCGGCTCGGAGCGCGAGAACAGGCCCGTCATGGCCGGGTCCAGGTCCACCAGCGTGACGTGTTCGACGTTCGGGTGCTTGAGGATCTCGCGCACCGCCAGCCCGTCGCCGCCGCCCAGCACCAGCACGTTGCGGGCCCAGGGCAGGGCCAGCAGGCCGGGATGCACCAGGGCCTCGTGGTAGCGGTGCTCGTCGCGCGAGGAGAATTGCAGGTTGCCGTTGATGTACAGGCGCAGGTCGTCGTGCCAGCGCGTGACCACCAGGCGCTGGTAGGGCGTGGTCTCGGCGTGGACCACGTCGTCGCCGTACAGGCCTTTCTCGGCCCAGGCCGTCATGTGGCCGGAATAGACGAAGCCCAGCGTCAACAGGCCCAGCACCACGCCGCCGCGCACCGCGCGCTCGGCCGGCCGGCGCACTTCGGCGCGGAACAGCCAGGTGGTCCACAGCGCCACGCCGGCGTTCAGCATGCCGAACAGGAAGCTGGTGCGCAGCAGGCCCAGCTTGGGCGCCAGCAGCAGCGGAAAGACCAGCGACACGGCCAGCGCGCCCAGGTAGTCGAAGGTCAGCACGCGGCTGACGATTTCGCGGAACTCGGCCTTGCGCTGATTGAACACGCGCATCACCAGCGGGATCTCCATGCCCACCATCAGGCCGATGACGAACACGCCCACGTAGAGCGCGGCGCGGAACGGCGCCGCCAGCCAGGCGAACACCAGGAACAGCACGGCGGCCGACACGCCGCCCAGCAGCGCGACCAGCAGCTCCACGTCGATGAAGCGATTCAGAACGTCTTCATCTTTTACATATTTTGACAACCACGAGCCGATGCCCATGGCGAACAGATAGCAGCCGATGACCGAGGAGAACTGCAGGATCGAATCGCCCAGCAAATAGCTGGCGAGCGCGCTGCTGATGAGTTCGTAGCCCAGGCCGCAGGAGGCGACGATGAGGACCGACAGGATGAGGACGCGATCGCGCATGGAGGATCCGACAGGAAAAATGCACTCGGAGTATATCGAAGGCGCCGTATATACTTCGCGCAATTGGGGAGGAGCAACCATGCATCCTGCAGTGACCTATCTGATCTACATCGCCTCGGCGCTTGTCATGCTGGGGCTGTTCACGGTGATCTACACCGGCGTGACGCGCTACAAGGAATTCGACCTGATCCGCGAAGGCAACATCGCCGCGGCGATGTCCTACGGCGGCGCGCTGGTGGGTTTTTCGCTCACGCTCTGCTCCAGCATCGCCGTCCATGCCAGCTTCACCATGTTCCTGGTCTGGGGCCTGGCCGCGCTGGTCGTGCAGATCGTGGTCTACGTGGCGGTGGCGCAATGCGTGCGCGGCATGAATGACGCCATCCAGGAAAACAACGTCGCCATGGGCGGGCTGATGGGCGCCGTCTCGCTGGCGGCGGGCATCGTCAACGCCGCCTGCCTGACCTGATCGGGCGCGGCACCGGAATAGCAACAGGAGGACTGGCCATGAGTCTCGGTTCATTTATCCGCAAGCAATTTATCGACATCCTGCAGTGGAACGAGGATCGCGACGGCGTGCTCGCCTGGCGCCATCCGATGCAGGATTTCGAAATCCAGTACGGCGCCAGCCTGACGGTGCGCGAGTCGCAGATGGCGGTGTTCGTCAACGAAGGCAAGGTGGCCGACGTGTTCGGCCCCGGCATGTACAAGCTGACCACGCAGACGCTGCCGATCCTGACGTACCTGAAGAACTGGGACAAGCTGTTCGAGTCGCCCTTCAAGTCCGACGTGATCTTCTTCAGCACGCGCCTGCAGCTGGGCCGGCGCTGGGGCACGGCCCAGCCGGTGACGCTGCGCGACAGCGAGTTCGGCATGGTGCGCCTGCGCGCCTTCGGCGTGTACTCGTACCAGATCGCCGACCCCGGCATCTTCTACCGCGAAATCAGCGGCACGCGCGACGTGTACACGGTGGACGACCTGGAATTGCAGCTGCGCAACATGGTGGTCGCCGCCATGACCACGGCGCTGGGCGGCTCCAAGGTGCCGTTCCTGGACATGGCCGGCAACCAGGGCCTGATGTCGCAGAGCATCAGCGAGCAGTTGGCGCCGACCTTCGAGCGCTACGGCGTCAAGCTGGACAACTTCACCGTCGAGAACGTGTCGCTGCCCGAAGAACTGCAGAAGGCGCTGGACACGCGGATCTCCATGGGCATGGCCGGCGACCTGGCCAAGTTCACCCAGTACCAGACGGCCACGGCCATTCCGATGGCGGCGCAGAACGAAGGCGGCATCGCCGGCATCGGCGCCGGCCTGGCCGCGGGCGCGGCGCTGGGCCAGACCATGGCGCAGGGGCTGGGCGCGGCGGCGGCCGGACAGGCCGCCCAGCCTGCCGCGCAGCCGGCGCCGGCCGTCGTCGATCCGGTGCAGAAGCTGCAGCAGCTCAAGGACCTGCTCGACAAGGGCCTGATCACCGCGGCCGACTATGACGCGGCCAAGGCCGACGTGCTCAAGAAACTCACCAGCTGATCCCAGACCGCACCAGAGCATCCTCCGATCCCATGCAGCAGGTCCTGTGCCCGCAGTGCGGCGCTCCCGTCTCGTTCACGTCCGCCGCCTCCGTCATGGCGGTTTGCGGCGCCTGCCGCAGCACGCTGCTCAAGGATGCCGCCTCGGTGCGCCGCATCGGCGAGGCGGCCGAGGTGCTGGAGGACTACTCGCCGATCTGCCTGGGCGCGGCCGGCAAGTACGAGAACAAGCGCTTCGACGTGGTCGGCCGCATCCAGATGCGCTACGACGACGGTTTCTGGAACGAGTGGTATCTGTGGTTCGAGGACGGCTCGGACGGCTGGCTGTCCGATGCGTCCGGCCAGTACGCGGTGACGCGGCGGCGGCGCGCCAAGACGGCCAGGGAGATGCCGGCCTTTGACCAGATCAAGCCCGGCTTCTTCTTCAAGCTGGACGGCCAGAACTACGTGGCCTCCGACATCCGCACCTGCGCGGCCGGCGGCACGCAGGGCGAGCTGCCCTTCGTGGCCGATGGCGGCTGGCAGGCCAAGGTGGCCGACTTCCGCAGCCTGGACGCCTTCCTGACGCTGGACTATTCCGACGGGCCCGATCCCGAGCTGTACATCGGCCGCGCGTTCGCGCTGTCCGACATGCAGGCCGCCTCGCTGCGCAACGCCGATCAGGTGCGCGAGACGGCGGGCCGTTTCCGCGGCCAGATCAAGGCGCTGGACTGCCCCAATTGCGGCGGCTCCATCAGCTTCGTGGCGGCGATGGCCACCCAGGTGGTGTGCCCGTCTTGTGGTTCGACCGTGGATTGCGCCGGCGAGAAGGCCGAGGTCATCGAGAAGGCGCGCAAACTCAAGTCCATCAAGACCACGCTGGCGCTGGGCGAGACGGCCAGCATCGACGGCGCCGACTACAGCCTGATCGGCCTGATGAGATGCGCGGACCCGGATCCCGAGGAACCGTCGCAGTGGATCGAATACCTGATGTTCAACCCGGCCAAGGGCTTCCTGTGGCTGGTCGAGACCGATGATGGCTGGGAGCGCGTCAAGGTCTGCGATACCTGGCCCAGCCTGGTCAATGCGTCCAACGTGCGCTGGCAGTCGCGCCAATACCGCAAGCTGTACGACTACACCTCGCGGGTGGATCTGGCGCTGGGCGCGTTCAACTGGCGCGTCAAGGTCGGCGACAGCACCCAGATCACCGATTACCAGACCGGCAATTTCAAGCTGACGCGCGAGCAGGGCGAGGCCGAGCTGGGCTGGTCCGCGTCCTCGCCGGTGTCGGCGGCGCAACTGGCCGAATGGTTCAAGCGGCCGGAGCTGGCGACGCTGAAGTCGTCGGTCGGCGGGGGCAAGTCCGGCGCCTACGCCGGCTGGGCCTGGATCGCGACCATCGTCCTGGCTTTCCTGAATTTCGACAACATCCTTGAAGGCCGGCTGCTGCCGTCGCTGATCGGGCTGGCCTTCCTGTGGCTGCCGGCCAAGCTGGCGGACAAGCTTTCCGGCAGGGGCGAATAAGACGATGGGCAAGTTCATCTACACCGTCTATGCCGTGATCGTGGTGCTGGCCACCACCGGCGCCAGCGCGCCGGGCGCGCGCTTCGGCGGCACGGGCACCAGCGGCAGCACCTGGGGCGGCAGTTCCTCCAGCACCGGCTGGTCCAGCGGGTCGCACAAGTGACGGTCCACGCCACGCCAGGCCGCCATGTGCTGGCCGATTTCCACGGCGTGGCCGCCGCCGGCCTGACCGACGCCGCCGCGCTGGAGCGCCAGTTGCTGGCGGCCGCCGACGCCGCCGGCGCGCGCGTGCTGAGCGCGCATTTCCATCATTTCGGGGAAGGAGCGGGCGTGACCGGCGTGGTCATGCTCAGCGAGTCCCATATCAGCATCCACACCTGGCCGGAGCACGGCTACGCGGCGCTGGATGTGTTCATGTGCGGCGCGGCCCGGCCCGAGCGCGCGCTGGACAGCCTGCGCGCCGCGCTGGCGCCGGCCTCGGTCCGCGTCACGGTCGTCGACCGGGGCTGACGCGCGGCGCTTTTTCCCTTGTTTG
Organism: Achromobacter sp. Marseille-Q0513; assembly: GCF_018195695.1. Lineage (NCBI taxonomy): Bacteria > Pseudomonadati > Pseudomonadota > Betaproteobacteria > Burkholderiales > Alcaligenaceae > Achromobacter > Achromobacter sp. Marseille-Q0513. The sequence goes on from NZ_JAGTJY010000231.1 coordinate 5,357, forward strand.
ACATGCCTCAAGTCGCTACAGGGTCTAAATTGACGTTCGCTATATACCTATATATATTTCGTGACCAATAGACAACCCGATCGCTCTGGAGAGCAAGATGTCCGTCAAACGTCCGAACCTGCGCCCGACCCTGGCCGCCGCCTTTGCGCTGGCCACCCTGTGGGGCGCCAACGCCAGCGCCGGTGAGCTGGTCGTGTCCGCCGCCGCCAGCCTGACCAACGCGTTCAAGGACGTGGCCGCCGCCTATGAAAAAGAGCATGCCGGCACCAAGGTGGTCCTGAACTTCGGCGCCTCCGACGTGCTGCTGCAGCAGATCGTCAAGGGCGCGCCGGCCGACGTGTTCGCCTCGGCCGACCAGAAGGCCATGGACAAGGCGGTCGAGGAAAAGGCCGTCAAGCCCGCCTCGCGCGTGGACTTCGCCGCCAACCAGGTCGTGCTGATCGTCCCGACCGACAGCCGCGCCAACATCACCGCATTGAAGGACCTGACGCGCGACGACATCAAGCGCATCGCCTACGGCAATCCGGCCTCGGTGCCGGTGGGCCGCTACACGCAGGGCGCGCTGCAGGCCGCCGGCCTGTGGGATGCCGTGCAGGCCAAGAGCGTGCTGGCGCAGAACGTGCGCCAGAGCCTGGACTATGTGTCGCGCGGCGAGGTCGACGCCGGCTTCGTGTTCGCCACCGACGCCGCCATCATGGCCGACAAGGTCAAGGTCGCCGTGCGCGTGCCGTCGCAGACGCCCGTCACCTATCCCATCGCCGTGACCGCGCGCGAAGCCGCCGCCAAGGAAGCCCAGAGCTTCGTGGCCTACGTGCTTTCGCCCGCCGGCCAGGAGATACTGTCGCGCTACGGCTTCCAGAAGCCCTGATTCCGCCTGAGCGCATGCGTCGATGAGTGATTCTGTCTGGGTGCCCCTGCTGCTTTCCTTGAAAGTGGCGGGGTGGGCCACCTTATTGGCCGCGGTGGCCGGCACCGCCGCCGCCTATGGCCTGTCGCGCTGGCGCTGGCGGGGCCGCGACCTGCTGGACGCGTTGCTGACGCTGCCGCTGGTGCTGCCGCCCACGGTGCTGGGCTACTACCTGCTGGTGCTGCTGGGCCGTCGCGGCGTGCTGGGCGAGACGCTGGCCGGCTGGGGCATCGAACTGGTGTTCACCTGGCAGGGCGCCGTCATCGCCGCCGCCGTGGTGGCGTTTCCGCTGGTGTTCAAGTCGGCCCGCGCGGCGTTCGAAAACGTCGATGCGCAGCTGGAGAACGCGGCGCGGGTGCTGGGCGTGTGCGAGGCGGGGGTGTTCTTCCGCGTGACGCTGCCGCTGGCCGCGCGCGGCATCGCCGCCGGCGTGCTGCTGGCCTTCGCGCGGGCGCTGGGCGAATTCGGCGCCACGCTGATGATCGCCGGCAACCTGCCGGGCCGCACCCAGACGCTGTCGGTCGCCATCTACGAGGCGGTGCAGGCGGGCGACGACGCCACCGCCAACCTGCTGGTGCTGGTCACGTCCGTGACCTGCGTGGTGGTCCTGCTGCTGGCGGGCCGGCTGGTGCCGGTGTCCGGCCGGCGTGATTCGGGGGCACGATGAGCGTCGCCATACAGATCCAGAAGCGCATGGTGTCCGGCGACCGGCATTTCGCGCTGGACGTGGATGTCACGTCCAAGTCCAAGCGCATCGCGCTGTTCGGCCCGTCCGGCGCCGGCAAGAGCCTGACCCTGCGGGCCGTGGCCGGCCTGCTGCGGCCGGACGCCGGCCGCATCGACATCAACGGCCGCGCCCTGTTCGATTCGGCGCAAGGCGTCTGCCTGCCGCCGCAGTCGCGCCGCGTGGCCTATCTGTTCCAGGACTATGCGCTGTTCCCGCACCTGACGGTGGCGCAGAACATCGCTTTCGGCATGCGGCGCGGCTGGCGCAATCCGCCGCGCAAGCAGGTCAGCGAGCAGGCGCGGCGCTGGGTCGACGCCTTCGAGCTGGGCGCCATCGTGGGCAGCTATCCGAGCGAGATATCGGGCGGCCAGAAGCAGCGCGTGGCGTTGGCGCGGGCGCTGATGTTGGAACCCGACATTCTGCTGCTGGATGAGCCGTTCTCGGCGCTGGACTCGCAGCTGCGCGGCAAGATGCGGCAGGAATTGGACGCGCTGCAGCGCAGGCTGGACGTGCCGATGCTGCTGATCACGCACGATCCGGCCGACGTCGAGGCGCTGGCCGACGAGGTGTTCGAGCTGCGCGACGGCCGCGTGCGCCGCCGGGATGAAGACGTGGGATTGTGACGGCGACCGGATCGCCGTCTGATTGATTGCCGCTTGCCCGCCGGCGCGAGACCGCCGCGGGCCGGTTCCCGGCCTGTGCGGAACGCTTCCCGGCCTGTGCGGGACCGCTTAGTCCAGCACGCCCAGGATCACGTTCGAGGCCTTGAAGATGGCCACGGCCGGCGAACCCTGTTTCAGGTCCAGTTCCTGCGCGCTTTCGTTGGTGACGATGGCGGCCACCGTGGCGCCGCCGTCGAGCTGGATCAGGATCTCGCTGTTCACCGCGCCGGGGCGCACGGCCGAGACGGCGCCTGGCAGCTGGTTGCGGGCAGACAGGCGCAGGCCCTTGCCGGGCACGCCCACGATCACCGAGGATGCCTTGATCAGGGCGATGGCTTCCTTGCCGTCGGCCAGGCCCAGTTCCTGGGTGCTTTCGCGGGTGATGGTGGCGGTGAGCGTCTGGCCGCCGGCGATGCGCAGGCGGATTTCGTCGTTGACCGCGCCCGGCGTGATGCCGATGACGGTGCCCATCAGCCGGTTGCGTGCGGAGGTTTTAAGCATGAAGCGCCTCATGAGGTCGATGTCGCCGCTGGCGTCCAGGCCGGCGCGCGTCAGGTTTTCCATGAACTTGCGGTGTTCGGCTTCCAGCGCGCGGAAGGTCGCGATCAGGCGGCGGGCGCGGTCGGTCAGCTGCGTGCCGCCGCCGCCCCGGCCGCCGGCCGCCCGCAGCACCAGCGGTTCGCCCGCCAGG
>NZ_JAGTJY010000232.1:0-8254 GCF_018195695.1 Achromobacter sp. Marseille-Q0513
CGCCCAGGTCGTGCGTGATCAGCACGATGGCCGTGCCCAGCCGAGCCTGGATGTCGCGCAGCAGGTGCAGGATCTGGGCCTGGATGGTCACGTCCAGCGCCGTGGTGGGCTCGTCGGCGATCAGTACCTTGGGCTGGCAGGCCAGCGCCATGGCGATCATGGCGCGCTGGCGCATGCCGCCGGACAGCTGGTACGGGTATTCATGCACGCGGCGGGCCGGATCGGAGATCTGCACCAGGTCCAGCAGCCGCTCGGCCTGCGCCAGCGCCTCGCGCCGCGACAGGCCCTGGTGCAGCGTCAGCGACTCGGCGATCTGGCGACCGATGGTGAACACGGGGTTGAGCGAGGTCATCGGCTCCTGGAAGATCATCGACAGCTGGTTGCCGCGGATGGCGCGCATGGCCTTCTCGGGCAGCGCCAGCAGGTCCTGGCCGGCGAATTCGATGGCGCCGCCGGCGACGCGGCCGGGCGCGCGCAGCAGCCGCATGATGGACAGCGAGGTGACGCTCTTGCCACAGCCGGATTCGCCGACCAGGCCCAGCGTCTCGCCAGGAAGCAGGTCGAACGAGAGGCCGTTGACGGCCACCGTGGTGGTCTCGTCGCCGTCGAAACAGGTGGTCAGGTCGCGCACGCGCAATACGGGTTCGGTTCGCATGGGCGCTCCTAGAGTTTCTTGGCCAGGCGCGGATCCAGCATGTCGCGCAGCCCGTCGCCCACCAGGTTGACGGCCAGCACGGTCACGCCCAGGAACAGGCCGGGATAGAGGATGATGTGGAACGCCACCGCCACGAAGTTGCGGCCCTCGGCCATGATGTTGCCCCAGCTGGGCGTGTGCGGCGGAATGCCCACGCCCAGGAAGCTCAGCACCGCCTCGGTCAGGATGGCCGAGGCCGCGATGAAGGTGGCCTGCACCATCAGCGGCGCGAACAGGTTGGGCAGGATGTGGCGCAACAGGATGGCCGGCACGCGCGTGCCGGACGCCACCGCCGCCTCGATGTAGGGCTGCTCGCGGATGGTCAGCACCAGCGCGCGCACCAGCCGCACCACGCGCGGGATTTCCGGGATCACGATGGCGATGACGACGGTGCCCAGGCCGCCCTTGAGCGTGGCCATCAGCGCGATCGCCAGCAGCACGCCGGGGATGGCCATCAGCCCGTCCATGACGCGCATGATCAGTGCGTCGACGCGGCGGAAGTAGCCGGCCAGCATGCCCAGCGCCACGCCGATCACGGTGGACGCCAGCGCTACCGCCGCGCCGACCAGCAGCGAGACCCGCGCGCCCCAGATGGTGCGCGAGTACACATCGCGGCCCAGCGCGTCGGTGCCGAACAGGTGCTCGGCCGAGGGCGGCTTCATGCGCGCCAGCGGGTCGATGTCCTGCGGATCGATGGTGGCCAGCCAGGGCGCGGCCAGCGCCGCCAACGCCAGCAGGATCAGGATGGCGCAGCCCAGGTACAACGTCGGATGGCGCCGCAGCGAACGCAGCGCGCGGCGACCGGCGGGCTTGCGCGCCGGCAGCGGGATTGAGGTCGTGGTCATGGCGGCCCCGTTCAGTAGCGGATGCGCGGATCGAAGAGCCGGTAGCTCAGGTCGACCAGCAGATTGATGAACACATAGATGCCAGAGGCCACCAGCAGCACGCCCTGGATCACCGGATAGTCGTGGCGCAGCACGGCGTCCACGGTCAGGCGGCCCAGGCCGGGAATGGCGAACACGGTCTCGGTCACGACCACGCCGCCGATCAGCAGCGCCACGCCCACGCCGATGGTGGTGACGATGGGATTGGCCGCGTTCTTGAGCGCGTGCCAGACCACCGGGCCGGCCGCCAGGCCCTTGGCGCGGGCGGTGCGGATGTAGTCCTCGGACAGCGCCTCGAGCATGGTGGCGCGGGTCATGCGCGTGAGCAGCGCCATGTAGACCAGGCCCAGCGACAGACAGGGCAGCACCAGGTGGCGCAGGTACTGGACCAGGCCCTGGTCGGGCGGCTTGTAGCCCTGCACCGGCAGCCAGCCCAGCTTGATCGAAAAGCCATACACCAGGCTGTAGCCGATCAGGAACACCGGTACCGAGAAGGCGCAGACCGAGCCCACCATCACCAGCCGGTCCAGCCAGCGGCCGGCATGCCAGGCCGCCAGCACGCCCAGCGGGATCGCCAGCAGCACCGCGAACAGCATGGTGAAGGCGGCGATCGAGAAGGTCGGCCCCAGGCGCTGCCCGATCAGCTGCGAGACCGGCATCTGCGTGGCGATGGAGGTGCCCAGGTCGCCGGTGGCGATATTGCCGACCCAGATGCCGAACTGCTGCAGCAGCGGCTTGTCCAGGCCCAGGTTCTGGCGGATCTTCTCCACGTCCTCGGCCGTGGCGTTGTCGCCCGCGATGACCGCCGCCGGATCGCCGTCCGACAGGTGGATGAGCATAAAGACCACGACCGCCACCACCGCCATGACCGGAATAACCGCCGCGATGCGGCGCAGGATGTATTTCATGCTGCGTTCCCCCCGGAACCTGGGCCGGGCGCCGTGGCGCCCGGCGCCCGCCTTACGGCTTTTCGATGTTCCACGTGACCGGGACGCCGGCCTTGATCAGCTCGGTGCCCTTCAGGCCGCGCGTGGCGTACACGGGCTTGAACTCGCCCCACATCACGTAGGGCACGGTCTGGTAGGCGCGTTCCTGGATGCGGGCGGCCAGCTCCTTGCGCCTGCCCGCGTCGGTCTCGCGGATCCAGGCGGTGCGCAGCTCGTCCAGTTCCTTGTCGCAGGGCCAGCCCGGCAGGCTGTTGCCGCAGGCGGCCGACAGCCAGGGGTTGGTGACCGGCGTGCTGGCGTCGTAGTAGCCGCCCCAGGTCAGGAACAGGTTCCAGCCGCCCTGCGAGGGCGGATCCTTCTTCAGCCGACGCGCGGCCAGCGAGGCCCAGTCCATGGATTGCAGGTCGACGTTGACGCCGGCCTTCTTCAGGTTCTGCGACAGCACCATCACGGCGGGCGCGCTCAGGTGGTCGGTGGGGTACAGCAGCACCACCTTCTCGCCCTTGTAGCCGGCTTCCTGCAGCAGCTGCTTGGCGCGCGCCGGGTCCGGCTTGGCGTAGGGCGCGGCGCCGGCGTCGGTGGCCAGGGGCGAGCCGCAGATGTACAGCGTGGCGCAGTAGTCGACGCGGTACTTGTCGGGGTAGCCCATGGCGGCCAGCATCTGCTTCTGGTTCACCAGGTAGTACAGCGCCTGGCGCGCGCGGGCGTCGTTGAAGGGCGGATGCAGCGCGTTCAGCACCACCATGCCCTGCGAGGCCACCGAGGTGTCCAGCTTGATATCGGGATTGCTTTCCAGCACCGGCAGGAAGTCGGGCGTGACCTGCTCGATCATGTCCACCTCGCCGTTCATCAGCGCGGCGGTGGCGGTGTTGCCGTCGGGGATGTAGACCCATTCGACGCGGTCCACCTTGACGATCTTGCCGCCAGCCAGGCCGTCCGCCGGCTCGGCGCGCGGCACGTAGGCCGGGTTCTTCACGTACACGACCTTGTTGCCCGGCACCCATTCATCGCGCTTGAACAGGAACGGACCGGAGCCCACCATTTCGGTGATCTGCGTGCTCGGATCCGTGGCGGCGATGCGCTTGGGCATGATGAAGGGCGGCAGGCCGGACGGCTTGGACAAGGCCTCCAGCACCAGGCCGAAGGGTTCCTTGAGCGTCAGCGTGAAGGTCTCCGGACCGGTGGCGGCCAGCTCGGCGCCGGCCGCGAACATGGCCTGGCCCAGCGTGTCCTTCTTGCCCCAGCGCTGGATCGAGGCCACGCAGTCCTCGGCCGTGACCGGCGTGCCGTCGCTGAACTTCAGGCCCGGGCGCAGCGTGAAGCTCCAGCGCTTGCCGTCTTCCGAGGCCTGCCAGGTGTCCACCATCTGCGGCTTGACCTGGCCCTTGCTGTCCTGCGCGAACAGCATGTCGAACACCATGTAGCCATGGTTGCGCGTGATGTAGGCGGTGTTGAAGAGCGGGTCCAGCGTCTTCAGGTCGGCGTGCGGCACCAGCCGCAGGGTCTTGCCCTGGGCGTGCGCGCCGGTGGCGGCGCCCAGCGCCAGCAGCGCCGCCGTGGCCAGCAGGCTGAAACGTTTGATCATGGTCATCCCCTTGTATTGTGTGTCGTGGTCTTGCTTGCGGCGCGGTCTCTGCGGACCGCGCCGTCATGTCATGTCAGGCCGTCAGCGGCCATTTCGGACGCTGTACCTTGCGGTAGGGCAAGCTGTTGTAGTCCTGCGTGATGGCGCCGGGCGTCGCGACGTAGATGACGTGCTTGGCCACCTGCGAGTACGAGGCGTAGAAGTGCTGCGAGGACTTGACCACGATGAGCTTCATCGCGGCCAGGTCGATGCCGAACTGCGTGAACATGTCCGTGCCCATGGCCTGGGTGCGCAGCGAGGTCAGCGCCAGCACCACGCCGCCCGTGCGCAGGATGGCCACGTCGCCCAGCAGCGCCGGCGTGTTGGACAGTCCCGTCATGACGGCCTCGCGCTTGAGCGCCAGCACCGTGCAGCGCAGGTCCAGCGGCTGGCCCGACACGGGCGCGACTTTGCCGCCCACGCGCAGCTGCACCTCGGCGCCCTCGCCCGCCTCGAAACAGAGCTGCACCGAGACCGGATCCCAGAACGGACCCATCGCCACGTCGTCGATGCCGCGCGCCAGCACGCGCTCCAGGATGAAGGTGGCGTCGCTGGGCGCGCCGCCGCCGGCGTTGTCCGCCGAATCGGCCAGCACCACCGGGAAGGCGCCGTGCGCCAGGGCCTGGTCCAGCGCCTCGTCGGTGGGGGGATAGGCCGGCGACAGTTGTTCGCGAAAGCCGATGATCTCCTGGCCCAGCTCGCGCGCCAGCGCCTCGGCCCGTGCCGGATCGCCGTCGGTATAGACCAGCACCTTGGCGCCCATGTCGGCGGTGTCGCCCCAGGGGAAGCCGTGGGCGATCGAGATCGACAGCACGCCGTTCTTGCCCTCCATCGCCATCAGCTTGTCGACGAAGCCGCGCATCGGCTCGCGGCTGGTGTGCATGACCGAGATCAGCTGGCAATCGAACACGCCGCGCGTCGGCCGGATGCGGCCCTCGGCCTTGGCCACGCACAGGTCGACCAGCTCGTAGGCGCGGTCCAGGATGTCGGTATGGGGGTATTCCTTGTAGCAGACGATGATGTCGGCGGATTCCATCATGGTCGCGGTCAGGTGGCAGTGCGGATCCAGCTCAGCGCCGATCACCGTGTCCGGGCCGACGATCTCGCGCGCGCGGCGCAGCAGATCGCCCTCGCAATCGTCGTAGCCGTCGGCCACCATCGCGCCGTGCAGGCCGAACAGCGCCACGTCCACGGGGCCGGCGTTGCGCAGGTCCTGCAGCAGTTCGTCGCGCAGCGTTTCATAGGCGTGGCGCGTGGTGATGCCGGCCGGCATGGCGGCGGCGGTCAGGCCTTCGACCAGCGTCCAGTCCTTGCCCTTGGCGCGCTGGCGCGCCGCCCACAGCGGGCCGGCATACATCTGCATGCGGTCAGGATGCTGGCCGGCCGGGTAGTAGCCGCGCGCGCGGTAGGCGCCCAGGCCGGTGGGGATGGGGGAAAAGGTATTGGTTTCGGTTGCCAGGGAACCGGAAAAGATCTTCATGCTGCCACTCCATGTCGAGCGTTTGCAGGATGCGCGAGGCCGGCGCGCGTGGGAATGCTTGCGGGGAAATCAGGTCCGGTCGCCGACCCAGGCCTGCACTTCGATCTCCACGTCCACTTCCAGCGCCAGCCGCGCCTCCACCGTGGAGCGGGTCGGGAAATCGGCCTGGAAATGCTGGCGGTAGGCTTCGTTGAAATCGGCGAATTGCGCCAGGTCGGTCAGCCAGACGGTCACGCGCACCACGTCGGCCAGGCTGGCATTGGCCAGCGCCAGCGTGTCCTTGATGCGGGCGATGGCCGCGTGGGTCTGCTCGCGGATGTCGCCGCGCACGACCTTGCCGTCGGCGTCCATCGGGATCTGGCCCGACAGGAACAGGAAGCCGCCGGCGCGGGTGGCGCGCGAGAACGGCAACGGCAGGGTGCTGGGATAACGGGTGATGGCGGTCATGGTGACGTCCGGAAAACAGGTGGAAGGAAAAAAGGGATCAGCGCAGGCGGCCCGGCCGCATGGCCAGGGCGTCGACGCCATGCGCGCGCAGCGCGTCGGGCAGCGGCTGGCGTTCGATCAACGAGGCCGCCAGTTCCGAGGCCGCGGCGGCGGTCTGAATGCCGTAGCCGCCCTGCGCCGCCAGCCAGAAGAAGGCCGGCGCGGCCTCGTCCCAGCCCACCACGAAGTCGCCGTCGCGCACGAAGGAGCGCAGGCCGGCCCAGGTGTGCTTGGGGCGCCGTATCGTCAGCGAGGTGGCTTCCTCGATGCGGTAGATGCCGGTGGCCACGTCCAGTTCCTCCGGCGCCACGTCGTGCGCGTCGACCGGGTCCGCGTTGGCCGGCGAGCCCAGCAGTTGGCCGGCGTCGGGCTTGAAGTAATAGCTTTCGTCCACGCCCACCACCGCCGGCCAGGCGGAGAAATCCACGTCGGGCGGGCCGTTGAAGGTGAAGGCGGTGCGGCGGCAGGGCTGCAGGCCGACCGGCGAGGCGGCGCACAGCGCGGCCACGTGATCGGCCCAGGCGCCGGCCGCGTTGATGATGGCGCGCGCGCGCAGCGTGGCGCCGTCGGCCAGCGTCAGCGTCCAGACGCCGTCGGCGTGGCTGGCCGCGCGCAGCTCGGCATTGGCGCGCAGGGTGGCGCCGCGCGCCCGCATGCCGCGCAGAAAGCCCTGGTGCAGTCCATGCACGTCGATGTCGCGCGCGTCCGGCTCTTCCAGCGCGCCGCACAGCTGCTCGGCGCGCAGGCAGGGCACGCGCGCGGCGGCGGCCTGCGGTTCGATCAGGCGGACGTTGTCGGAATGCCGGCGGAATTCGTCGTAGGTCTGCTGCAGCAGGTCGCGCTGTTCGGCGGTGGCCACGTACAGCACGCCGCGCGGGTGCAGCAGCGGATGCTCGGTGAAGCCCTCGGGCGGATTTTCGTAGAACGCGCGGCTGGCGCGGGTCAGCGCCTGGATCTGCGGCGTGCCATAGGTTTCCATGAACATGGCCGCCGAGCGGCCGGTCGAGTGGTAGCCGGGCTGCGCCTCGCGCTCCAGCACGATCACGCTGGCATGCGCGCTCAGGCGGTAGGCCACGGAAGCGCCGGCGATGCCGGCGCCGATCACTGCATAGTCCGAAATGAGGTCTGGGTTCATCGCTGCGTCGGAGAAAATTCTATTATTTGATAATTCTCAAATACGATAATTAGATGGCGGCACGGAGGTAATAGGGGGTTGTACTGATGGCGCCGGCCGCGTCCTCGTCGCCGCGCCTGCCGTGCTGGCGCGGGCGGTGCTATCGTTCGCCCGTCTTCTCGCAACGCCGCGCCGCTTCATGTCCGACCATCCCGCCGCTTCCGCCCCGCCGACCGCCATCCCCGACAGCGAATCGCGACCCTTCGTGCGTGACCTGGGCGACCGGCGCTCGCTGCATTTTTCCGAGCAGGTCATCCAGAGCAGCATGTCGCTGCTGAATCCGGACGCGCTGGAGCTGGAGTACACGCGCATGATGATGGGCTTCGTGCTGTTCAATCCGGAGCCCGAGCGCATCGTGATGGTGGGCCTGGGCGGCGGCTCGCTGGCGAAGTTCTGCCATCGGCACCTGCCGCGTTCGCAGGTCGAGGCGCTGGAGATCAATCCGGCGGTCATCGCGCTGCGCGGCGATTTCATGGTGCCGCCGGACGACGGGCGGTTCCGCGTCATCGCCTGTGACGCGGCCGAATTCCTGCGCGACGCGTCGGACCACGCCGACGTGATCCTGCTCGACGGCTTTGGCGACCAGGGCATGCCCGATGCGCTGTGCTCGGAGGTGTTCTATGCCGATTGCCTGCGCGCCTTGCGCGACGACGGCCTGCTGGTGATCAACTTCCACGTCAATCATCCGCTGTACCACGAGTACCTGGCCCGCGTGCGGGAGTCTTTCGGCGCGGCGATGTTCGAGGTGGTGGATGACGACATGACCAACAGCATCGTGTTCGCCTGCAAGGGCGAGCTGCTGGACGATCCGGCGTCGGCGCAGCTGCGCCGGCCCGAGGCGCTATCCAAGGATGCGTGGCGTCAGCTGATGCCGACCTTGCGCGTCATCGGCGCGACGCTGACGCTGCGCTAGTGTGCTGTCCCGTAGGTACGTGCGCATGACGAAATTCATCCGTAGGCGTCAG
>NZ_JAGTJY010000233.1:0-8157 GCF_018195695.1 Achromobacter sp. Marseille-Q0513
GGCCGATGCTGGTCTGCCGGCGCGCTCGCCTGGCCGCTCCGCGAGGATGAAAATGGCTGCGTGTCCTTTTAAAATCCATGTTTTGGAGCCCAGACCATGAAGCAAGCGCTGATCGTCATCGATGTCCAGGATTCCTTTCGGCAACGTCCGTTTTGGGACGAAACCGAGTACCCCGCGTTCGTGGCGCAGATCCAGCGCCTGATCGACGCCGCAACGGCCCAGGGCGTGCCGGTGCTACAGGTTTTCCACACCAGCGTGTCGGACGATCCGGCCAATCCCTTCTCGCTGGCGTCCGGGCACGTCAAGACGCTGAAAGAGCTGAAGATCTCCCCCACCGCCGTGTTCCACAAGACCGTGCACTCCTCGCTCTACGCCAAAGGCCAGGACGGCGCGACGCTGCATGACTGGCTGCGGGATCATGATATCGGCGAGATCATCGTCAGCGGCATCCGCACCGAGCAGTGCTGCGAGACCACATCGCGCCATGCCAGCGACGCGGGCTTCAAGGTGATCTTCCCCACCGACGCCACCCTGACCTTCGCCATGCAGAGCCCATCCGGCCGGCAATACACGCCCGCCGAGATCCGCGACCGCACCGAGCTGGTGCTGCAAGGCCGCTTCGCGCGGATCCTGCGTGCCGCCGACGTGCTGGCGGCTTAGCGTGCCGTCCCGCTGAAATGCGCGAGCGCACGCCATGATCCCGGTGTACTTCGTGCTGACGCGCGGCCTGGTGCTGCTGGATCTGGCCGGTCCGGCGGAAGCGTTCCGGGTGGCCGAAAGGCTGTGCCCCGGCACGTTCGCGCTGCATTTCTGCGGACCCGAGGCGGAGCTGGAATGCGGCCTGGCGGGGCTGCACCTGGCGCGCATCAAGCCGCTGCCGGCCAGGCTGCCCGCCAACGCGCTGGTCATCGTTTCCGGCGTGGTGGGCACGCCGACGCGGCTGGACGATGCGCAGGCGCGCGCCATCATCGACTGGCTGGCCGCGCGCCAACCGACCGATGGCTTCACGCTGATGACGGTCTGCGCCGGCGCGCTGTTCGCCGCCGCCGCCGGTCTCACGCACGGGCGCGAATGCACCACCCACCACGGCAGCCTGGCGCAGCTGGCGGCACTGGATCCCAGCGCGCGGATCCTCGACAACCGCATCTTCGTCGAGGACGGCGCGCTGGTCAGCAGCGCGGGCATCACGGCGGGCATCGATCTCGCGCTGCACATGGTGTCGCGCCACTGCGGCCCGCGCATCGCCTGCGAGGTTGCCCGTGAAATGCTGGTCTACCAGCGCCGCGCCGGCACGGATTCGGCCCTGTCGCCCTGGCTGGAACACCGCAGCCATCTGCACCCCGGCGTCCACAAGGTGCAGGATGCGGTGGTACGCAACCCGGCGGCGCCCTGGTCGGCGCAGTCGCTGGCGCAGGAAGCCCATACCAGCGCGCGCCACCTGACCCGGCTGTTCCGCCTGCACGCGGGCTGCACGCCGATGGACTATCTCTATCAGATACGCGTCGCGCTGGCGCGCGACCTGTTGCGCGAAACCCGGCTGGACCTGGAGCGCGTGGCGGAAAAAGCAGGGTTTGGCTCGGCCCAGCACATGCGGCGCGTGTGGCGGCGCTTCGAGCCGCGGACGCCTGGCATGGCGCGGCAGCAGCTGGGGGCCTGAAGCCGGCCGTCGGCCTTGCGCGCCGCCCTTGCCACCGCGCCCGAGCGGCGGCGTGACGACAACAGGCGGATCCGGTCAGTCCTTGCGCAGCTTGCCGGGCAGCAAGGGCCCCTGCATCTCGCGGATGGCTTCGACGAATTCGCCGATGTCCTCGAAACTCTTGTAGACCGACGCGAAGCGCACGTAGGCCACCTTGTCGAGCTTGCGCAGCTCGTTCATGACCAGTTCGCCGATGTGCTCGGTGGGCACTTCGCGCTGGCCGCTGGCCCGCAACTGTTCTTCGATGCGGGAGACGGCGGCGTCCACGTCGCCGGTGCTGACGGGGCGCTTGCGCAGCGCCAGGCTCAGGCTGGCGCGCAGCTTGGCCGGATCGTAGTCGCTGCGGCTGCCATTGCGCTTGACGACCGAGGGCAGCGCCAGCTCCACCCGTTCATAGGTGGTGAAGCGTTTGTCGCAGGACAGGCAACGGCGGCGACGCCGGATGGCGTCGCCTTCTTCCGAGACGCGGCTGTCGACGACCTGCGTTTCGGGGTTGCCGCAAAATGGACACCGCATGTGTGATCCCTGAAGGCCGGATGGCAAGAATTAAGCATATTGTAACGATCCGTCCGGTGGAAATCGTCAAGAGGGCTGAATTCGTCCCCGATATTTTTGCCAGTAACCGCGAGTCCGGCCAAAAACAAAGGGACGGCCCTTGCGGAACCGTCCCTTTTCAGCCCCGCCGCCCGGTTTCCCGGGCGGACAGCGCAGGCGCTTACTTGCGGCCGTAGACCGGCAGGCGCGAGGTCAGTGCGTTGACCTTGGCACGCACGGCGGCGATGTTGGCCTCGTCGCGCGGGTTGTCCAGCACGTCGGCGATCAGGTTGGCGGTCAGTTCGGCCTCGGCTTCGGTGAAGCCGCGGGTCGTCATGGCCGGCGTGCCCAGGCGGATGCCGCTGGTCACGAAGGGCTTTTCCGGATCGTTCGGGATGGCGTTCTTGTTGACCGTGATGTGGGCCTGGCCCAGCACGGCTTCGGCTTCCTTGCCGGTGATACCCTTGGCGCGCAGGTCGACCAGCATGACGTGGCTTTCGGTGCGGCCGGAAACGATGCGCAGGCCGCGCTTGACCAGCGTGTCGGCCAGCACCTTGGCGTTCTTGACCACTTGCTGCGCGTAGTCCTTGAATTCCGGAGCCAGCGCTTCCTTGAAGGCCACGGCCTTGCCGGCGATGACGTGCATCAGCGGGCCGCCCTGGATGCCGGGGAAGATCGCCGAGTTGATGATCTTCTCGTGCTCGGCCTTCATCATGATGACGCCGCCGCGCGGACCGCGCAGCGACTTGTGCGTGGTCGAGGTGACGAAGTCGGCATGCGGAACCGGGTTGGGGTAGGCGCCGCCGGCGACCAGGCCCGCGTAGTGGGCGATGTCGACCATGAACAGCGCGCCGTTTTCACGGGCGATGCGGCCCATGCGCTCGAAATCGATGTGCAGCGCGTAGGCCGAGGCGCCGGCCACGATCAGCTTGGGCTTGTGTTCCTTGGCCAGCTTTTCGACCTGGTCGTAGTTCAGGACTTCGTTTTCGTCCAGGCCGTACGAGATGAAGTTGTACAGCTTGCCCGAGGCGTTGACCGACGCGCCGTGCGTCAGGTGGCCGCCTTCGGCCAGGCTCATGCCCAGCACGGTGTCGCCCGGCTTGAGCACGGCCATGTACACGCCCTGGTTGGCCTGCGAGCCCGAGTTGGGCTGCACGTTGGCGGCTTCGGCGCCGAAGATCTGCTTCAGGCGATCGATGGCCAGTTGCTCGACCACGTCCACGTATTCGCAACCGCCGTAGTAGCGCTTGCCGGGATAGCCTTCGGCGTACTTGTTCGTGAGCTGCGTGCCCTGGGCTTCCATGACGGCCGGGCTGGCGTAGTTCTCGGACGCGATCAGTTCGATGTGCTGTTCCTGGCGCACGTCTTCCTTCTGGACGGCGGCCCAGACATCCGGGTCAGCCTTGGACAGGGTGAGGTTGCGGTCAAACATGACGGAGGGTTCCTGAGGCAGTAGAAGAGAAAAAACCGGGGAAAGGCTGGCCGGGGTAAACCCGGAGAATGGCGCTTAGTTTACCGCGTCGGGCACGCGGAATTGCCCCCCATCTTCCAGCAATCGGCGCAAAATGCCATGCACGGGCGCGAAAACCACGCGCGCCGGTCCGCCCCCTGAAACCGGCTTCAAGCCGCCTTGAGCAACTTTCATGCAAACCGCCACCCTCCTCACCTACTCGCTGGTAGCCGCCGTCAGCGTGGTCAGCCCCGGCCCCGCCACCATGCTCGCCATCCGCAATGGCGCGGCGGGCGGCGTGCGCGCCGTGCTGCCGTCGACGCTGGGGAACGTGACGGGCCTGTTCCTGCTGTCCGCCGCCGCCATGCTGGGGCTGGGCGTGGTGCTGCAATCGTCGGCGCTGCTGTTCACGCTGGTGAAAGTCGCGGGCGCGGCCTATCTGCTCTACATCGGTCTGCGCCATCTGCTTGGCCGCTCGAATATCGCACCGCCGCCCGAACAGGCCGCGCAACTGGCGCCGCGCCGCGCCAGCCGCCTGTACCTTGAAGCGGCGCTGGTGGCGACGATGAACCCCAAGCCCATCCTGTTCTTCACCGCGCTGTTCCCGCAATTCCTGGCCGCGAGCGAGCCGCTGCTGCCGCAGTTCTTCATCCTGACGGGCATCTTCATGGGCATGTCGCTGGTCTCGCTGCTGGCCTATGGCGCGCTGGCCCATCGCGCGCGGCGGCTGCTGCGCCAGCCGCGCATCGTGACCTGGCTCAACCGGCTGGTGGGCTCGATCTTCGTGGGCTTCGGCGTGGCGTTGCTGCGCTTGAAACGCGCGGCGGGCTGATGCGCGCGGATGGGCTGCCGGCCTGGGCCTTGGCCAGACCAGCAGCCGCGGCCGCAATGGAGCGCCCAATTGAAAACGCCCTGCCGCCGGACGGATCCGACGACAGGGCGTGATCGGCCCGCGCGGGGCGTCAGGAGGCCGAGGTGGCCCCGATCTGCTTGGGCGCCAGTACCGGGTTGAGCGTGTAGGTGCCGGTCAGCGAAGCCTGGGCCAGCACATGCTTCTGGATCGCGCGCAGCGCATCCTCGCCCGTGAAGGGCCCTTGCAGGCCCAGCGTGGCCACGTCCAGCGCATACAGCGTGAACACGTAGCGGTGGACCAGCGCGTCGTTCCAGGGCGGGCACGGGCCGTCATAGCCGAAATAATCGCCGCTCATGTCGTGGTCGCTGGCGAACCAGGACGTGTAGGAATTGACGCCCTGGCGCGCGCCCAGCGGCGCCAGCGGGCCGCCCTTGCCGCGCGGCGTGATGCCATTGGAAAAGGCGCCCTCGTCGATTTCGCGCAGGTCAGCCGCCAGGTCCACCAGCACCCAGTGGAAGAAATCCACGCGCGGCAGGCTGGCGGGCACTTCGCGGCCCTCCTGGTTGACGTCGTCAGGAACTGACGGCACGTCCGGGTCGTGGCAGATCAGCGCGAAGGACTGCGTGCCGGCCGGCGCGTCGTCCCAGGAGAACTGCGGATTGAAGTTATCGGCCAGCGCGACGTGCGATTGCGCGTCGATCCTGCCGAAGGCGTAGCGCTCGGGAATCGACTCGGTATCGGAAAAGGACAAACTCAATAGCTTCATGTCGTGCTCCTCAATGTGCCGCAAGGGACGCCCGGGTCCTCGGCCCTGACTCCCAGCGTATCAAATCTCCGCAGCCACCGGATCAAGCGATCTTCGCAAAATCACGACTTCACGGTAACACGGGCGAATTTGCGCTTGCCTACCTGCACCACGTAAGTGCCGGCGGGCAATTGCAACGATTTGTCCTCGACGCGGTCGCCGTCCACCCGCACGCCGCCCTGCTCCACGTTGCGCTGGGCCTCGGAGCCCGACGCCACCAGGCCGGCCTCGCGCAGCAGCTTCAGGATGCCCACCGGCGCTCCGGCGACGTTCACTTCGGGCATGTCGTCCGGGATGGCGCCGTCGCGGAAACGCGCCTCGAAGGAAGCCAGCGCCTCTTCGGCCGCGCGGGCCGAATGGAAGCGGGTGATGATTTCCTGGGCCAGCAGGACCTTGGCGTCGCGCGGATTGCGGCCGGCCTCGGTCTCTGCCTTGAGCGCGGCGATGTCTTCCAGCGAGCGGAACGACAGCAGCTCGAAGTAGCGCCACATCAGCGTGTCGGAGATCGACATGAGCTTGCCGAACATCGAATCCGGCGACTCGGAAATGCCGATGTAGTTGCCCTTGGACTTGGACATCTTTTCAACGCCATCCGTCCCCACCAGCAGCGGCATGGTCAGGATGCACTGCGGTTCCTGGCCATATTCCTTCTGCAGCTCGCGTCCGACCAGCAGGTTGAACTTCTGATCGGTGCCCCCCAGCTCCAGATCGGACTTCAGCGCCACCGAGTCATAGCCCTGCATCAGCGGATACAGGAATTCATGCACCGAGATGGGCACGCCGCCCTTGAAGCGCTTGGTGAAGTCCTCGCGCTCCATCATGCGCGCCACCGTGTAACGCGAGGCCAGCTGGATCATGCCGCGCGCGCCCAGCGGGTCACACCACTCGGAGTTGTAACGGATCTCGGTCTTGGCCGGATCCAGCACCAGGCTGGCCTGCGCGTAGTAGGTCTTGGCGTTGGCCTCGATCTGCTCGCGGGTCAGCGGCGGACGGGTGCTGTTGCGGCCGCTGGGATCGCCGATGGTCGAGGTGAAGTCGCCGATCAGGAAGATGACCGTGTGGCCCAGGTCCTGCAGCTGGCGCATCTTGTTCAGCACCACCGTGTGGCCCAGGTGGATGTCCGGCGCGGTCGGATCCAGCCCCAGCTTGATCCGCAGCGGCACGCCGGTGGCGCGGCTGCGGGCCAGCTTGCGGGCGAATTCCGATTCGACCAGCAGTTCGTCGCAGCCGCGCTTGGCGATGCGCAGGTCGGCTTCGACTTCGGGAGTGATGGGGGCTTCTGCGATGGGGGCTTCTGAGGAGGACATTTCCGGGGGGACCAAGACGGCTTCGGCCGATAAAAAGGTGTAAAAAGTGACGAAAACTATCGAAAATTCTAGCTGAATCAGCTAGGATACCGCCCTAATCATACGCAACTGTCATATATACGCAGTTGTCGTCCGGTCTGTCACCTGCTGTTCACAAGTTGCGCCCCGCGCCAGCCCTTGCCCCGGATAACGTGGCGCGCGGGGGCCGTTCGTGTCACGCACCCTGCGAGTCCCAGCTACCTGAGAGGGTTTCTTCACGATGAATCGTGGCCTCCACGACATTGCGAACCGCTTCAAGCGCAAAACCGCAGCGTCGCCCTCGCCTGTCGAGCCCAAGCCGCGCTCCGGGATTGTCAGCCGCACTCTGCTGGTCACCGCGATCGGCCTGTTCGCCGGCGCTGCCGCGCTGGGCATGGTGCAGCATCCCGATCGCTCCGACATCCCCTCCGCCCGCATCATCCAGAGCGTCCTGCCCCTGACCGCCGAACAGGTCGAGGTCAGCACCCCGAGCGCCGCGCCGTACATCAGCGAAACCCGCATCCGCGCGGGCGACACGCTGGCCGCGGTGCTGCAGCGCCTGGAGCTGGACGCGCCGGAGCTGCAAACCTTCCTCACCCACGACGCCAGCGCCCGCAGCATCTACAAGCTCTATCCGGGCCGCTCGGTCCAGGCGGCGACCGATGAAGACGGCAACCTGATCTGGCTGCGCTACATCCACACGCCCGGCAACGAGACCGACGGCCAGGTCGTCACCCGCATGCTGCACGTGGCTCCGGCCGGCAACAGCTACAAGGCCGAGGAAATCACCGAGAGCACCGATCGCCAGACCCGCGTCGCGGTCGGCACGATCCGCTCCTCGCTGTTCGGCGCCACCGATGCTGCCGGCATCCCCGATTCCGTCACGCTGCAGATGGCCGACATCCTCAGCGCCAAGATCGACTTCCTGCGCGACCTGCGCCAGGGCGACCAGTTCCGCGTGGTCTACGAAGTGCGCTCGCACGACGGCCGCTACGCCGGCGCCGGACGCGTGCTGGCGCTGGAGTTCATCAACGGCGAGAAGACCCACAGCGCCGTCTGGTTCAGCCCCGATGGCAAGACCGGCTCCTACTACGATTTCGAAGGCACCAGCCTGCGCGGCGCGTTCCTGCGCACCGCCCTGAAGTTCAGCCGCATCAGCTCGACCTTCGGCATGCGCATGCACCCCATCCACAAGACCTGGACGGGACACAAGGGCGTGGACTACGCCGCGCCCTCGGGCACGCCGATCCACTCCACGGCCGACGGCACGGTGGAGTTCTCGGGCTGGCAGAACGGCTACGGCAACGTGGTCATCGTCAAGCACCACGGCAAGTACTCGACGCTGTACGCCCACCAGAGCCGCATCGCCGAAGGCATCACCAAGGGCTCCAAGATTTCCCAGGGCCAGCTGCTCGGTTACGTGGGCGCGACCGGCTGGGCCACCGGCCCGCACCTGCACTACGAATTCCGCGTGGACAACCAGCCCATCGACCC
>NZ_JAGTJY010000234.1:0-8103 GCF_018195695.1 Achromobacter sp. Marseille-Q0513
CGCATCGACGCCCTACGTTGCCGGAGTCTTACGCCATGACCACCCCCACCTCCAATCCCTCCCCCGTCCAGCCGCTGCATCATCTGGAATGCGGCGAATGCGGCTGGACGCTGACGATCCTGGCCAACACGACCGATCCCGTGTGCCAATGTCCGTGGTGCGGCTGGGATGACCTAGACATATCCCGCGTCGAGACGAAAGGCGCGGGGCAACAGATCCGCTGCAAGACGCACGGCGCGATGGCCGTGCTGATTCTCAGCGACAACATCGAAACGGACGATTTCATCAACGAACTGTACTGCCCGTTCTGCAAGCGGTCCTGACACCCGTCCTCGTCCCGCCCCGCCAGTTTCAGAATCCTCTGGTGTCGCGCGCCACGCGGCCCGCGCATGATCTTCGAGCGCGCTTCACTGCGCGCCCTTTCTCCAGATCCTGCCAGGGCCACCATGACACCCCGCACCCTCCTTCGCGCCGCCGCCTGCCTCCTGGCCGTCCTGCCGTCGCCCGCGCCGGCCGACAGCACGGGCCGCCTGCAATTCCTCTATACCGCCTTCATGGACGTGCGCGGACTGGCCGCGAACACGCTCGAACACTGCGCGCGCGACGACCCCGGAACACAATTCATGCTGCAAGGGCTGTACCAGGACTGGGATCGAAGCCACGGCCGCCAACAGGCCGAACTGCAGACGCTGATCCGCGCGCAGCTGGTCGCGGCCATCGGACCGGAACAGGCCGAAGCCTTCATCGACAATGCCAGGATGCAGGCGCACAAGCAGCTGGCGCCCCGCTACTTCCCGCAACGGCCGGTGGCGGACAGCGCGTACTTCTGCGGCAAGCTGCTGCCCCAGACCTTGCGGGGCGAGGTGCCGATGCTGCGCTTTGGAGAGTACGTGCGGGAATACAGGAACGAGGCGGCGTCCCGGGCGCGGCCGTAGCGGCCCGCGCTTCACAGGCAGGGCGTCTGGACGGCTTCTGTTAAAACAAGCCACCTGACAAGCCATCCGCCGACCCGGCGCATGCTTGACTCCACTCCACCCGCCCTGAACGAACCGCCCATGACTCAATCCGACTACGAAGCCGAACTGCTGCGCATCCTGCGCGCCCATGGCGACACCGCCCGCGCCACGCTGACGGCCCTGATCGCCGCCCTGCCTCCCAAGGCGCGCGAAATCCACATTGTGGTGTTTCCCGACCAGGACGGCGAAGGCACGTTCTCGGTGGTGGCCAGCCTGGAAGGCCCGGACCTGTTCGTGCTCAACAAGGCCATCGAAGGCCACCGCTACCTGTTCGACGTGCGCCATACCGAAGACGGCATCGAGCCCGAGGTGCCCCTGTTCGGCTCGGACGAAGCCGGCTTCGACGTGCAGAACGTGATCGTCGACACGGCGATGCAATGGGTCGGGGAATTGTGGGACGCTTGCGGGCGTGGCCGTTCGCCGTTGCCGGGGCTGGTGTACGGCGAGGAAGGCTATGGCACGCGGGAACCGCTGGAATTGCCCGTCTAGCCATTTGCCTCCCGGCAAGCGCGCACCGCCCCCTTGTCCACGCGCAGGCGAACAGGCATCCGATATGTTCAAAACGCCGCGCATGTCCTACTATCGGCCGGCACTCACAGTGCGCATCGCAGTATCTGCCTATTCCTGGATCACCCCAACATAACGGAGCTATCTATGAGTGGTTACTACGATTTGAAGCGCAGCGGCGACCAGTTCATGTTCAACCTGAAAGCCGCCAACCATGAAGTCATTCTGACTAGCGAGCGCTACACCACCAAGGCCAATGCGCTGGCCGGCATCGAATCGGTACGCAATAACTCGCCGACCGATGCCCGCTACGAACGCAAGACCGCCACCAACGGCGCGCCCTATTTCACGCTGACGGCCACCAATGGGCAGGTCATCGGGCGCAGCGAGATGTATTCGAGCGCGGCGGCGCGGGACAATGGCATTGCCTCGGTCAAGACCAATGGGCCCACCAGCACCTTGAAGGACAACACCTGAGACCTGGCCCCGGCGGCGCTTACGCCAGCGACCTGTGCACCTGCGCCGCCTCTCATTCCCTCAGAACCGATACGTCAGCCCCGCGCTGAACGCCCGGCCGTTGCCCGGCAGGAAGATCGGCATGGCCGCCGTCGCGCTGTTGCGGATGGCGTAGCTGCTGGCGTAGGTCTTGTCGGTCAGGTTGTCCGCCTGCAGATAGGCGCTCCAGTGCGCGTCATGCTCGTAGGCCACCTTGAAACCCAGCAGTGCATAGGCCTGCTGCTGAGTGCCCGGCGCGTTGGCGTGGTTGGTCTCGGTGTCGCTCATCAGCCAGCGCAGGTTGGGACCGACGCGCCAGCCGCCCTTGCGGTACATGATTTCGGCGCTGAGCAGATGGCGCGGCACGCCGGCGATGCGCTTGCCCGCGAACTCGCCGCCTCGGAAGCGGAAGTCGCTGAAGGTGTAGGCGATGCGGTAGTCGAGCAGGCCGTCGCCGGGCGCGGGCAGGCTGCCGCCGATGCCGGCCTCGATGCCCTGGTGGCGGGTGCGGCCGCGATAGTTGTAGGTGCCGGCCGGCGTGCCGTTGGCGTTGCTGACGGACATGAGTTCGTCGTCGACGCGGCTGCGGTACAGCGACACGCTCCAGCGCAGATCGCGGCCAGCCACGTCCAGCGAGCCGTCGCCGCCGATCTCATAAGTCAGCGCGCGTTGCAGGTCGAGCTTGCTCATGGACGCGACGGCGCTGGCCGGGTTCATGGGCGCTGGCACTTCGCCGTTGACGATTTCCCAGAAGGTGGGCGCCTCGTTGCTGCGGCTGACGTTGGCGTACCAGCGTTGCGTGGCGGCAGGCTGCCACACCAGGCCCAGGCGCGGCGTGGCGTAGTTCCAGTCCTGGTCCAGGGTCTTGCCGCTGTTGCGCTCGCGCGCGTCGCGCACGGCCTGCGTGTATTTCAGGTCGCCGACCAGGCTGAACTGTTCGGTCAGGTGCCAGTCCGCGCCTACCTGCGCGCTGCGGTTCTCGGCCTTGAGCGCGTAGGCGCCGAAGCGCTGCAGGCGGCGGCCGTCGGCCGGGCGGATAGCGTAGAACTCGCGGTCCATGTCGCTGCGCTGCCAGTCCAGCGCCACGCGGTAGTCCACGCTGCCGGCCTTGCCGGCCAGCCGCCACGTCAGGCCATAGGTGTCGCCGTCGGTGACGTTGGCGACCTGCGGGTTGGTGAAGTCGTCGTCGGTGCGCTGCCAGTACAGGCCGACGGTCTGGTTCAACGTGTCGTCGCCCCAATGGCTGCGGTTGGCGATGCGGAACTGGCTGCTGTCGCGGTGCGGGTCGCGCTTGTAGACGTTGTTGCTCAGATCCTGCGGCGTGTTGCCGTCGCCCAGCACGGCGCGCGGATCGTCGTACATGCGGGCCTTGGGCACGGGCTGGGGGATATCGAATTTCAGGTCGGTATAGGACAGATAGGTGCGGTTCTCGAAGCTGCCGCGCCGAAAACCCAGGTTGCCCTGGAAGCTGGAGCGCTCCGACGCCGAGTGGTGGCGGTAGCCGTCGGACTTGTCGTAGCCGAAGCTGAAACGGCCGTCCAGGCGATCGTCCTCGAAGCCCTTGGACAGCGTCATGCTGCGGCTGCCGAAGCTGCCGCCGCCCAGGCGGATCATGTCGTTCTGCGTGCCGGTCAGCGACAGGAAATCGACTTCGCCGCCGAGCGTGCTGGCGCCCGGCGAGAGCGCGTTGGCGCCGCGCCGCACGGTGATCAGGCCGGCGTTGCGCGGTTCCAGCATGCTGATGATGAAGGAGCCGTCGGCGTCGTTCAGCGGCAGGCCGTCCTGCATCAGCAGGATGCCGCGGCTCAGCGGATTGCTCTGGATGCCGGAGCCGCGGATGTTCAGGCGCGGCTGGTCCAGGCCGCCGAAGAACTCTTGCACCACCACGCCGGGCTGGTAGTCCAGCGCGTCGCGCAGCGTGACCAGGCGCACTTCCTGCTGCGGCTGGATCAGGTTGGTGCCGCCGGGCACGGCGCGCAGCGCGGCCTGGGCCTGCTGCGGACTGGGATCCAGCGCCTGCATCGGGGACTGGCCCGACACCAGCACGGGCGACAGCGACGGCACGGCCTGGCCGGCGGCCGGCGCCTGCTGGGCATGGGCCAGGGACGGCCCCAGCGCGACGAGGGCCAGGCTGGACGCCAGGTGGCGCAAGACGGGTGACTTCATGGGAGTGCTTCCAGGTAGAGCGAAAAAGGGGTGGCGGGCGACGCCGGTGCACGGGACACGCGCGGCGGCGCT
This sequence comes from Achromobacter sp. Marseille-Q0513, assembly GCF_018195695.1. Taxonomy (NCBI): domain Bacteria; kingdom Pseudomonadati; phylum Pseudomonadota; class Betaproteobacteria; order Burkholderiales; family Alcaligenaceae; genus Achromobacter; species Achromobacter sp. Marseille-Q0513. The sequence continues at coordinate 4,257 of NZ_JAGTJY010000234.1, forward strand.
ACCAGGACAGATGGAACATGGTCTTGGCCAGCAGCACGATGCCGACCATGTGACAGAACACGCTGATATGCACGCGCCTGCGTACCGCGCTGCGCAGGCGCTTGCGGCGTGCCAGCGACATGGCGACGACGACGTGGATCAGCACGCTGGTGGCGAGCGCGAGCTTGATGGCCAGCAGCGTGCCGAAGGCCGAGGAGAATGGCTGCGCCAGCGCCGCGCGGTATTGCCAGGCCATGCCCAGGCCCGCTAGGTACAGCGCCAGCACGGCCCAGGGCACCACGGCGCGCACGCGCGGGCCGAGCTGTGCGCCGAGCGCCTTGCGCACGTCCGTGGGCAGGCGCTTCTGCACCGGCTCCAGGAACAGCACTTCGAACGTCACGGTGCCGACGAAGACGAAGGCGGCGAACAGGTGCAGGACCAGCAGGAAGGGATACGCGTTCATGGTTGCGCTCTATAAAAAAGAGGAAAGAAGGGCGGTCCCCGCTAGGGCTGGCCGCCCGCGGCCAGCAGCGCGGCACGCAGCTGCCCGGCGTCCGCCGGACCGTCCAGCGCGATGGGCGCGACGCGGCCCTGGCTCACCATGAAGCAGCGGTCGACCAGGCCCAGCAGTTCGTCGGGGTCGTGGCTGATGCACAGCAGCGCCGCGCCGCTGCGCCCGATTTCCTCGCGGCAGCAGGCGGCGAGCTGGCGGCGCAGGGCGGGATCGAGCGCGCTGAACGGTTCATCCAGCATCAGCAGATCCGGCGACAACGCCAGCGCCCGCGCCAGCGCCACGCGCTGCGCCATGCCGCCCGACAGCTCGCCGGGCCAGGCATGCAGTTCAGCCTCCAGGCCGACCCGCGCCAGCCATTGCGCGGCCAGCGCGCGGGCCGGTGCCGGCGCATGGCCGGCGGCGCGCAGCGGCAGGGCCACGTTGTCCAGCGCATGACGCCACGGCAGCAGCCGGGGTTCCTGGAACATCAGCACGGGATGGCGAAAGCCGTTGGCCAGGGCGCCGCCGCTGGGTCGCGTCAGGCCTGCGGCCAGGCGCAGCAGGCTGCTCTTGCCCGCGCCGCTGGGGCCGATCAAGCCCAGCCGCTCGCCGGGGCGCAGGCGCAGGTCCACGTCCCGCAGCACGGTCTTGGCGCCATAGCGCAAGGACAGGGCGTTCATCTCAAGCATGGCTGGGCTCCATCCAGCGGCCCAGCCGGCGTTGCAGCGGCTGCAGGAAGGCGAATTCCAGCAAGGCCACCAGGCCCAGGATCAGCAGCACCCAGGCGTACAGCTCGGCGGTATCAAAGGTGCTGCGGGCATTGGCCAGCGCAAAACCTGCGCCGTTCTCGGCGCCCAGCACCTCGGCCATCACCACCAGGCGCACGCCGCCGCAGGCGGCGATCAGCAAGGCGGCCAGCAGCGGCGCGCTAAGCGCGGGCAGGTACAGGTGGCGCAGGCGCAGCCAGGGGCCGTAGCGATAGGCCTGTGTCATCTCGACCAGCTTGCGGTCCACGTGCAGCATGCCCTTGACCGTGTTGACGTACATGCCGGGCGCCATCATCAGCGTGGTGATGAAGATCACCATCGACGAACCCAGGCCGAACCACAGCATGGCCAGCACCACCACGACCACCGGCGGCATGGCCATCAGCAGCCAGCGCAGCGGCTCGATCAGGCCTCGCAGGCGGGCGCTGTGGCCGGCCAGCACGCCCAGCGCGAAGCCGATCGACGCGCCGGCCAGCACGCCCGCGCCGATGCGCATCAGGCTGACGCCGGCGTTGGCAAAGAACTGCGGGCTGCGCAGCAGCGGACCGATGGCGCGGAACGCTTCCCAGGGCGTGGCCATCAGCAGCGGCCCGAGCTGGCGCGCGGCCACGTGCCAGGCCAGCAACAGCAGCAACACGCCGACCGCGCTCCAGGCGCGCGAGGTGCGCAGCGCTGGCGGCCCGTAGGATCGGGGCGCGCTCATGGGCCGTAGAAGCCGGCGGGCGGCAGCTTGCCGCCGATGGCTTGCGGATAGCGCTCGGCCAGCAGCTGGTACAGCGCTTCCAGCTCGGGGCGGGCCTCGCGCGCGCTGCGGCTGTGCAGGCGGGTGCCGCGCACGGCGGCTTCGAGCGCGGCCAGCGGCATGGGCGGCCGATGCTCGCGCCCCCGCGCCGCGCCGGCGGCGGGGTGTTCCCCCCCCCAACGCGCGGGCTCGGCCTAAGCGGCCTCGACCCCCGCCCCCCACGCGCCATCGTCCGCCCCCCCCGCCGCGGCCCCGACGCCCGCCCGCGGCCGCGGGGGCCGCGCCCGGAAGGCGCCCCGCCCCGCCTGCTCCAGGCTCTGTCCGCGATGCAGCGTGGGCGCGCCGCCCTGCTGCGCGGCGCGCCACAGCAGCAGCGACGCCATGGGTTCGACCAGCAGCGCCTGTTCGGCCTGGCCGTTGAGCATCAACGCGATCGCGTCCTGGCCGTCGCGGGTGCGGCGCAGCTTGACCGGCGCCAGGCCGCGCGCGGCCTGGGCGTCGAGCAGGGTGTCCAGCAGCACGGCCGGCAGGTCGCGCTGGAACGGCACGGCCAGCTCGCGGCCGGCCAGGTCTTCAAACGTCCGCACGGCCGGATCGCGGCTGACCAGCCAGAGAATGCCCCAGACCGAGATGTTCAAGAGCCGCACCGGCATGCCCCGGTTGTGCAGCAAGGCCGGCAAGGTGCCGGGCGCGGCGCTGAAATCCACGTTGCCATTGACCAGCAGCGTGCGCAATTGATCGGGTGTCTGCCACAGGCGGAAGCGCAGCTGGTCCGCATGCGCGGCCAGCGCGCCGGTGGCGGCCATGTGCATCAGCGGATAGCTGACCACGGCGCTCGGGCCGGCCAGGGTCAGGACGGCGCGGCGGCCGGACGCGGCGCGGGCCGTGGCCAGGCCGGGCAGCAGCGTCGCGCCCAGCATCGCCGCGCAGAGCCGGCGGCGGGTGTTCAGGTCTTTCATCTAAATATTACAAATAGGAATTGTTATCGTTTAAGATTCTCCCATTCCCCCCGAAAGACCCAGAATGACAAATATCAATCCGTCCGGGCCGCCACCGACGGACCTGCTCGCGCGGCATCCCTTGCTGCGGGACCTGCCCTCGCCAAGCGACGTGGCCGCGCAGCTGCTGCGCGGCGCGGCCCCGCTGCGCGCCGAGTCCGGCCAGATCCTGTTCGACGAAGGCGACGAGGCGCGCCACTACCTGCTGGTCGCCGCCGGCCAGGCCGAGGTCATGCGCTACGGCTACAACGGCGATGAACGCGTGTTCCGCGTCTTCGAGCCGGGCCAGCTGATGGCCGAGGCCGCCATGTTCATGCCGCACGGCCGCTATCCCATGCAGGCGCGGGCGCGCACCGGCTTCCTGGGCTGGCGACTGGGCCGCGCGGAACTGCACGAGGCCTGCCGGCGCTGGCCCGACCTGGCGCTGACCTTGCTGGCCAGTCTGAGCAAGAGCCTGTACGACCAGGTCAACAAGGTGGACTGGATGACCTCCAGCACCGCGCCCGAGCGACTCGCCCACTACCTGATGGACCTGCACGCGCGCCAGGGCAGCACGGTGACGCTGCCCTTGAGCCAGCGCCAGCTGGCCGCGCACCTGGGCATCCGCGCCGAAACCTTGAGCCGGCTGCTCAACGACTGGCAGGCGCAAGGCCACATCAGCGGCAAGCGCCGCGAATGGGCGCTGCGCGATCCAGCGCATCTGTCCAGGCTGGCGACGCTGGCGCGGCGGCCGTTCTGAAGCCTGGCCGGCCGGTTGCGCCGTCCGCTGGCGGCGTCAGCGCCGCCGCGGTCATCGGCGCATGCGCCGCCGCGCGCCAATGACCTGGATCATCGGCGCGCGACGGCAAGGCGCCGGACAATGGGGGCC